>JACDAV010000312.1 GCA_013695255.1 Chloroflexota bacterium | reverse complement strand
CCCAGGTCAGCCGGGTCGGCACGGAGTGGAACAAGCTGATGGCGGCCAACCTGATCGCGGTCGTGCCCCCGCTCGTGCTCTACTTCGTGGCCCAGAAGCAGCTGATCGGCGGCATCGCGTCGGTCGGCCTCAAGGGCTGAGGAGGTTCCCGTGTCCGATCTCGTCCTCGTCACCGGCGCGGCCGGAACGCTGGGTCGCGCCGTCCTGCCGGCGCTGCTCGAGGCCGGCTTTGCCGTGCGCGCCGGCGACCTGCGCCCGCTCGGCGATGCGTCCGACGGCGTCGAAGTCGTGGAGCTCGACGTGCGTGACGCGGGCGCGGTTGCCCGGGCGATGGATGGCGTGACCGCCGTCCTGCACGGGGCGGCCTGGCACGGGATCCACCTCCGCGACCATCCACCCGGCGACTTCTGGGATCTGAACGCCACCGGCACGTTCAACGTCTACCAGGCGGCCCTCGACGCCGGCGTTCGGGCGGCCGTCCTGAGCTCGACGATGGGCGTCTACGGCGAGTCCCGCAAGGCGCCCGATGGCGGCCCGGCGGTCCGCATCCACGAGGACCTGCCACTCCTGCCGGGCGACGTGTACGGGGCGTCGAAGGTCGTGGCGGAGGAGCTGTCCAGGTACTTCGCGCGGCGGGGCCTGGCCGGCGCCTGTCTGCGCTACGGCATGTTCGTTCCGGAGCCGTTCCACCACGCCGGCATCCGGTTCCTGTACGGCGGCGTCCACGAGCGGGACGTGGCGGAGGCCAACATCCTGGCCCTCCGGCGACTCCTGGACGGGCCGGCGGACGGGCACCTCGGCGGCTTCAACATCGAGTCGGCGCTGCCGTGGGAGGACGCGGACGGGCTGGCGCTCCGCGCGGACCCGATGGCGGTCGTCGGGCGGTACTGGCCGGACGCGCCGGGGCTGCTCGAGCGCGCCGGCGTCGAGCCGTGGGGGCCGATCAACGAGTGGTACGACATCGGCCGCGCCGCCGACGTCCTTGGCTGGCGGCCCCGATGGGGCTTCGCCGAGTACCTCGCGGCCCTGCGCGATGGGCGCCAGGAACTCTGAGCGTGCCGCCGCGATTGGCACCCCGCTCGGTGCTACCCTCTCGCGCCAAGGAGGCCCCCACGGCATGACGATCCGGACCGAGCCGCGGCCCGCCGCGCCGCCGATCGTGCCCGGGCCGGACGCCGCGGCCCCCCTGCTGGTCGCCCCAGCCGAGATCGTCCCCGGCCGCGCCCGGCCGGCGGCGCCGCTTCGGCGGGAGGGTCCCGAGAAGCTGACCGGCGAGGCGAAGTACGCCGACGACCTCGTGTTCCCGGGCGCCTGGTACGGGGCCACGATCCGCTCGACGGAGCCCCACGCGCGGCTCCTCGGGCTCGAACGCGACCCGGCGTTCGACTGGTCGACGGTCGTCCTCGTCACCGCCGAGGACATCCCGGGCGACAACGTCGTCAGCCTGATCAGCGATGACCAGCCGGTGCTGGTCCCGGTCGGCGGGGAGGTCCGCCATCACGCCGAGCCGCTGGCGCTGCTGGCCGCACCGGACCGGGGGCTGCTCCGCGCGGCCCGGGGGGCCATCCACGCCCGCACGGCGCCGCTGCCGGCGGTCTTCGACCCGCTCGCGAGCGAGCACGTCTTCGCCCATTACGAGATCGCGTCCGGCGATCTGGAGCGGGGCTTCGCCGAGGCGGACCTCGTGCTCGAGGGGACCTACCGGGTCGGCCACCAGGAGCAGCTGTACATCGAGAACAACGCGATGATCGCGGTGCCCCGGGACGATGGGGGCGTGGCGGTCCACGGGTCGCTCCAGTGTCCGTACTACGTCCACAAGGCGCTCAAGCGCTCGCTCCGCCTGTCCGACGAGCAGGCCCGGGTCGTCCAGGCGGAGACCGGCGGGGGCTTCGGGGGCAAGGAGGAGTACCCCTCGATCCTGGCCATCCACGCCGCGCTGCTGGCACGCGCGTGCGGCCGACCGGTCCGGATGATCTACGACCGCCACGAGGACATCGCGGCGACGACCAAGCGCCATCCGGCCGTCGTGACCCACAGGACCGGCGTCCGCCGCGACGGAACCCTCGTCG
>JACDAV010000308.1 GCA_013695255.1 Chloroflexota bacterium | reverse complement strand
CGTCAGGCCGGGCGGCGGAACACGTAGCCGACGCCGCGGACCGTATGGATCAGCTGCGGGTTGGATGGATCGGGCTCGATCTGGCTCCGCAGCCAGTGGACGTGAACGTCGACCGTTCGTGTCTCGCCGGCGTAGTCGTAGCCCCACACGTGCTCCAGCAGCTGGTCCCGGGTGAAGACCTGACCGGGATGGCGCAGAAGGAATGCCAGCAGCTCGAATGCCTTGGGCTTCATCGGCACGGTCTGGCCGTCGCGCAGGAGGCGGTGGCCGGCGAGGTCCGCCTGCACGCGGCCCAGGTCGACGATGGCCGGCGGCGACTCCGCGGCCTGCTGCTCGCTGCGCCGGAACAGCGCCCGGATCCGGGCGGACAGCTCCCGCACGGAGAACGGCTTCGTCACGTAGTCGTCCGCCCCCAGCTCGAGGCCCACGACCTTGTCGAGCTCGCTGTCCTTGGCCGTCAGCATCACGATCGGCACGCCGGACTCGGCCCGGATGATTCGGCACACTTCGATCCCGGACAGCTCGGGGAGCATCAGGTCGAGGAGCACGAGGTCCGGCCGCTCGGCCCGGAACGTTTGCAGGGCCTCCCGGCCGTCGGCGGCGGCCACCACCCGGAACCCTTCGACCTCCAGCGCGTCGACGAGGGTCTCGCGCAAGGTCGGCTCGTCGTCGACGACGAGGATCGTGCGTGCCATCTGGGCGGAGGATAGCGGCGCGACCATTAACGACTCGTGAACGATGGGTTAGGCGGCAGCCGCCGGCCGGAGGCCCGGGCTCCTGGGCGTCCGCGACGCTGCGGCCGGCGCTGCGGAGAGTGAGCGGGCACGTCGCGCACAGCGAGTCCCGGGTTCCCTGGCGGGCTGGATCCGGGTGAGTCATCTACGCACGCTGTTCGTGGTATCGCCGCTCGCCAGTCGCCTCGGGGCGCGTTTGCTGGTGGATCGAGCGTGGAGCGAGTCAGGTGGGCCCGTCACGCCGTCGTCCTCCGCCTCTACCACGCGCCCGGTGCGTAGGTGATCCAAACCGGGGGTGGTGTCCCCGGATCGAACGATGGCCCCTGCGCCGAGGCGGGGCGCGCTCAGCAGTCATCATGTGCGTCCTCCTCATCAGCTCGACCCGCATCGTGGCGTCGATTCCTGACGGCTGGCGGCAGGCTCCCTACGAGCCGAGCGCGGCAAGGGCGGCGTCCAGGCGCGCGAGGGTCCGCTCCCGCCCGAGTGCGACGAGCGTGTCGAACAGCGGCGGCGTGGCCGTCCTCCCGGTGACCGCGACCCGGATGGCCATGAACAGGTCGCCCGCCTTCCAGCCTCGCGTCTCGGCCAGGCCACGCAGCGGCGGCTCCAGCTCGTCCGCCTCCCAGGTGACCTCGTCGTGCCGGGCGAGAGCGTCGCGCGCGGCGCTGAGCCCGTCGACCGTGATGGCGCGGTCCCAGCGCTTCGGGACGAGCTGGGCGGGATCCACCTCGACGCGATCGACGAACAGAAAGCCGACGAGCTCGCCGACCGCGCCCAGTCGTGGCAGCCGCTCCTGGATGACGGGCGCGAGCGAGCGGAGCTCGTCGTCGGTTGGCAGTCGGTCGATCCGCCCGCCGGCCAGCTCGACCTCGAAGAACGGCTGGAGCCGGTCGACGAACTCGTCGACGCCCAGCCTCCGGATCCATTGGCCGTTGAGCCACTCGAGACGCTCGCGGTCGAAGACGGCCCCGCCCTTGTGGACGTGTGCCAGGTCGAAGCGCTCGGTCAGCTCGTCGAGCGACAGCACCTCCTCCTCGGTGCCGGTCGACCAGCCGAGCAGCGCGAGGTAGTTGACCAGGCCCTCGCGCACGAACCCCTGCTCGATGTATTCGGCCAGGGCGGTCTGGGTCTTGCGCTTGCTCATCTTCGTCCGGTCCGCGTTGAGGATGAGCGGCAGGTGCCCGAACCGCGGCTCCGGATGGCCGAGCGCCCGGAACAGCAGGATGTGCTTGGGCGTGTTGGACAGGTGGTCCTCGCCCCGGATCACGTGACTGATCGCCATCGCGGCGTCGTCGACGACGACCGTGAAGTGGTAGAGCGGGTTGCCGTCGGCACGCACGATCACCAGGTCGCCACCGAGCGCCGAGGCATCGATCTCGACTCGGCCCCGGATCAGGTCGTCGAAGGCGATGACTTCCTGCTCCGGCACCCGGAAGCGGATCGCCGGCCGCCGTCCCTCGGCTTCGAAGGCGCGCCGTTCGTCATCGGTCAGCCGGGCGCACCGGCCGTTGTAGCGCGGCGGCAGCTTCGCCGCCTCGAGCCGCCGGCGCTCGGCGTCGAGCTCGTCCGGCGTGCAGTAGCAGCGATAGGCGAGATCTGCGGCGAGCAGCCGGTCTGCCGCCGCCGCGTACGAGGGCAGGCGCTGCATCTGGCGGTACGGCGCGTACGGGCCACGCGCTGCCTGGCCGGCGACCTCCGGACCCTCGTCCCAGGTCAGCCCGAGCCAGTGAAGCCCGTCGAGGATGTCCTTCTCGTAGGCCAGCGAGGAGCGGGCGACATCCGTGTCCTCGAGCCGCAGGATGAACGTGCCCCCCTGGCGGCGGGCGAAGAGGTAGTTGAACAGGGCCGTCCGTGCCGTCCCGATGTGGAGCGGACCGGTGGGGCTCGGCGCGATGCGGACGCGGGTCTCGGGCGAGTCGGGCACGCCCTGATCGTACGACCTGCGGGCCGCGGCCGGCCGACGCCGGGCGCCGATCAGCCTCGCCGAGCGACCACGCCCTCCGGCAGCCGATGGAAGAGCGCGGGATCGGCCTCGCCGGCGATCACCCGGACCAGGGCGGCCGGCCGCAGGCCGAGCGTCGCCCGGCCGAGCGGACCGTCGAGGGTCAGCGAGTCGAGCGACTCGGACCGGGCCAGGATGGTGATTGGCGTGCCCGGGCGCAGGCCGCGCGCCTCGAGGTAGGAGAGCAGACCCTTGTCCTCCTCGGCCTCCTCGGTGATCCGCAGAATCGTGGCCGCCTGTCCGGCCTCGAGCGAGCTGAGCGGCACGCCGGCGGGGCGCCGCCGCGCCACCTCCGCGTCGATCGGGTTGCCGTGCGGGCACGTCTCGGGATGGCCAAGCATCTCGTCCAGCCGGGCTTCGACCCGGGGCGAGATCGAGCCCTGGAGCCGGGCCGCCTCCTCGTCCGACTCCGCCCAGCCGAGCCCGACCACCGCGCTCAGCAGCCACTCGCAAAGAGCATGGCGGCGGAAGATGCCGTCGGCCGCCGTGCGACCAGCCGGAGTCAGCACGAGCTCGCGCCGGTCCGGCTGGCTGACGAGGCCGTCGGCTGCCAGGCGCCGGAACATCTCGCTCGCGGCCTGCGTGCTCACGCCGAGGTGCCGCCCGACCTGCGCGGCCGTGACCCGCGAGCCGTCGCCGGCCATCACGCGGAGGGCGAGCAGATAATCCTGGGCGGCGATGGACAGCGCGGTCGAGTCGGTTCGCCTCACGACGGGACTCTACGCGCCCGGCGCACCGTCGCGAACACGACGCCGACCGTCCACGCGACGGCGAGCACGACCGCGAGGGCCCCGCTGGCGGCAGCGGGATCGCGGGAGCCGCCGGCCGCACTGAGGAGGACGGCCGCCGGGACGGCCGCGGCAAGGAGGCTGAGGCTGCCGACGGCGGCGATCCCGGCCAGCACCGGGACCGCGACGAGCAGCGCGAGGACGGCCACCTGGGCGATCCACGGGCCGAGGGCGAAGGTCTCCACGCAGGCGGCGGAGAAGCGCCCGCAGCCGCTCACCTCTCCGATGGCCAGCGCGAGCCCTGCCCCGATCGGCGGCCAGCCGAGGAGCGCGAGCGCGATGCGGGCCCGTGGACCGGGCGGCAGGGGCAGGATCGCCAGGGGGTCGTCGGCCAGCCGAGCGGTCGCACCGTGCGCGGGGAACGGCGCCGGGCGCGGGGACGCGGCAGCCCCCGGTGGCGGCCAGGACGAGTCGGCCCCGTCCGATGCCGTCGCGCGCCGGGCTTCGTTCGGCA
>JACDAV010000297.1 GCA_013695255.1 Chloroflexota bacterium | reverse complement strand
GGACGAGGTTGCCGGCCGGATCGGCTCCGGGCTCCTGGTCCTGGTCGGGGTGGCGCCGGAGGACGACGAGGTGACGGCCCTGGAGCTGGCCCGCAAGGTGGTCGAGCTCCGGATCTTCAGCGACGACGTCGGCCGCACGAATCGGTCGCTGCCCGAGGTCGACGGGGAGGCGCTGGTCGTCAGCCAGTTCACGCTCTTCGCCGACACGCGGCGCGGCCGACGGCCGGGCTTCACGGGTGCGGCACGCCCGGAGCACGCCGAGCGGCTCTACCTCGAGTTCGCGCGGGCGGTCGAGGCGCTGCTGGGCCGGCCCGTGCCCACCGGCCGGTTCGGTGCCGAGATGGCGGTCGAGCTCGTCAACGACGGTCCGTTCACGATCTGGCTGGACACGGCCGCGCGGTAGTGGCGCGCAGCTCGCTGCCGGCGCCCCGCGCCGCGCCCCCGCAGCCCGCCTTCCTTGGGCCCGCTCAGGTCCCAGCCCTACGGGAATTCGATGCCATTGAACAGGTCGAGCCGCTGCGCGCAGCCGAACCGCCAGTTTCGGGCGCCGTCGTCACGCGGGAGCGCCTGGAGCGCCGATCCGCCCGAAATTTGCGGGCCAATCCGGGCCGAACGCACCAGGCTCGACCATCGGGCGGCCGTCAGGGCCCGAACCTGTTCAATGGGATTGAAGAGTCGTCAGGTCGAGGGCCGGCCGAAACCCGGAGCCCGCGCCTAGCCCGTTGTCATCGGGTCGCGGCGCGGCATGGCGCCACCGGCCGTGGCGGTCGCTGGTCCGGCAGGCGGACCACCGGGCGGCTGAGGCGCCGCTCGGGCTCGCTCGCCCGTCCCTTGGTCCGGCAGGCGGACCACCGGGCCGAAACGAACGACCGGCCGCGCGATGCAACCGGTCAGCGTTGCGGGGCGCGCGCGCCGGCTACCTGGCCGACTTCACCATCGTGCGGCGGCAGCGCGTGCAGGCCAGCTGGCGAGTCGTGACGCCCTTCTGGGTCACGAGGGTCGGCTGGAGGTTGGGCTGGTAGCGGCGATGGGCCCGGACGCGGTTCATGCCCGACGATTGCGGGTTGAACCCGCCCATCGAGACCTTGCCGCAGATCGCGCAGGAACGGGCCATTGGGTCCTCGAGGAGGGAGCTGGAGCGGGGCCGCTGAGGGGCCCGGCAGGCGGCGTATAGTAGCACACGGCCTCCGGCCCTCCGAGTCCGCCCGCCGGCCATCCAGCGCCGTCCATCGCCGGCCCCGTGGAGGACTGTGCTCAGCGTGCCCACCCACCTCGCACCCGGTCGCTCCCTCGTGACCCGCCGCGCGATCCTCGACATCGTCCGCGCCGCGGCGCTCGGGTCGTACGGCGTGACCGGCTTCGCGGGCAGCCCGTGGGCACGGCTGCTGGCGAGGGTCCGCGTGGCCCAGCCGGGCATACGGCTCGATCTGCGGCATGGCCTGTCGCTCGAGCTCGGGCTCACGGTCGCCTACGGCCTGCCGATCGCCGAGGTCGCCCGCCAGGTCGACTCGGCGGTGCGCCACGCGATCCGGCGCGCGCTGGGCCGGGAGGTCGAGCGGCTCACGATCCAGATCCGCGGCCTCCGGCTCGAACCGGGCAGCGGGCCGCGGGAACGGGCGACCCGGGCCGGGCCTCGCTCCACCGATCTGGCCGAGAGCGGCATGGACGTCGCCTGATGGCTCGTCGAGCGTGCGACGGCCCGGGGCTGCTCGCCGCCTTCCGCGCGGGAGTGGCGAATCTCGAGGCGCACGTCGACGAGATCAACGCGCTCAACGTGTACCCGGTCCCGGACGGCGACACGGGCTCGAACATGTTTGCCACGGTCCGGGCGGCGCTCGAGGAGGCGGAGAGCGTCGCCGACCAGCCGGCCGAACGCGTCGCCCAGGCGATCAGCTTCGGAGCGCTGATGGGGGCGCGCGGCAACTCCGGCGTGATCACCAGCCAGATCTTCCGCGGCATGGCCGAGGGGCTGGCGGGCAAGCGGCGGTTCAACGGTCTGGACCTTGCGCACGCACTGGCGCAGGGCAGCAAGGCGGCCTACGGAGCCGTGGCGAAGCCCGTCGAGGGGACGATCCTGACGGTGATCCGCGAGGCAGCCGACGCGGCAGTCGCCGCCGCCGAGCAGGCGAACGACCTCGAGGCTGTGCTCGCGGCGACGGTCGAGGCGGCCGAGCGTGCCGTCGCCAAGACACCGAGCCTGCTCGCCATCCTGCGCGAGGCGGGCGTGGTCGACTCGGGCGGGCAGGGCGTGCTCAGGCTGTTCGAGGGCGCGCTCCAGCACCTGCGCGGACGGGCGCCCGC
>JACDAV010000290.1 GCA_013695255.1 Chloroflexota bacterium | reverse complement strand
GTGACCATGGCTTCCCCACGGGCGAGGCGGGCGAGGATGGCCCGCCGAGTCGGGTCGGCCAGGGCTGCGAACGTCGTGCTCAGCGCATCCGACTGGGTCTGCATTTCGCCTTTCGGTTAATTAACCTGTCGGCATAATAACGGCCACCGCGGCATTGTCAAGGCCCCGAGGGATCGACTACCCGCTACCGTTCCGGGCGTGCATGAACGTCGGGCGCACAGGACCTAGATGCAAGTCCCGCCGGACATCGATCGCGCCGCACTCCGTCAGGTCCTGCGCGATCGGTACGGGCGCAGCGTCACCCGGTTCGAGTTCGTTCCGAAGGGCCTCGACTCGTGGAGCTACATCGCGGAGGTGGAGAACGGCTCGCGCGTCTTCGTGAAGCTCATGGAGCCGACGCGGCCGGACGCCGAGCGCCGGCGGGGCGCCGAGCTGCCGCTGATGACCGGGCTCGCCGAGCTCGGCCTCCGCGTCCCGCGCCCGATCGCCGACCTCGATGGCCGCCTGATGAGCCGGTTCGATCGGTTCGAGCTCACGGTGCTGGAGCATCTGGAAGGCCGGACCCTGGAGGACGAGACTGCCTGGCCGGAGCCGCTGTACGCCAGGGTCGCCGGGCTCCTGGGTGCCATCCACGGGAGCACGTCGAGCGTTCGCCACCTCGTCCCGCGCACGGAACGCTACGAGCTCCCGTTCCTGCCGTCGCTCGTCGACACGCTCCATCGGCTCGTTGCCGGGGCTCCCCTGCCGGCCGGGGAGCACCCCACGCTGGCCGGACTGCGCGACCTTCTCGCGCCAAGGGCCGCGGAGCTCCTCGAGCTCGTCGGGGTTCTCGATGCCATGCGCGACCAGGCGAGGGAGCGAGGCGGCGACACGGTGCTCTGCCACACCGACTTCTGGGGCTCGAACCTGCTCCTCGACGAGGACGGCCAGCTCAGCGCGCTCGACTGGGACGGCGCGGTCATCGGACCACCGGAGCACGACCTGTTCATGTTCGCCGGGACCGCGTTCTTCCCGGCCGATCGCTTCGGCTGGTTCCTGGATCGCTATGAGGACGCCTTCCGTCCGATCTCGCTCGACGCCGACGTTTTCGGCTTCTACTTCTACCGGCGCAACATCGAGGACCTGGCGGAGTTCGTCGCCTCGCTGACCGCGGGCGGCGGAGACGATGCAGACCTGCGCGCGGCGCTCGGCTACACCGCCGACCTGGTCGACGAGTGGCCCCAGCTCGAGCGACGGACCGCCGCCGTCCGCCAGCTCCTCCGCGCTCGCGCCTGATTGTTCGTCAACTGGCTACCTCGCGCCCGGCATGGCAGATCCCGGGATGACAGCGCCGGCATGGGCGATGACCACAGCCGCCAGGCGATTTCCTTGGGCGGCCGCGGATTCGGGGGAGCCACCCCGGAGCCTGGCTGCCAGGTAGGCCGCGTTGAAGGCGTCTCCGGCGGCGGTGGTGTCGACGACGCGGTGCGCCCTCGCGGCGGGAACGCGCCAACGGCCGGTCCGGGTCGCGATAAACGTACCGTCCGCTCCGAGCTTGACGGCGATCTCCTTGCAACCGAGCGATTGGTGCCGTCGGACACAGGCCTCCTCGTCCGTGTCGCCGAAGAGCTGCCGTTCATCGTCAAGGGTGGGCAACGCGATGTCGGTGTGCTCCAATGTGCGCTCGATGGCACGCCGTGCAGCGCGCGCATCTGGCCAGCCCCATCGACGGTAGTTCGTGTCGAAGGCCACCTGGCCACCTCGTGCCCGCGCCGCATCGAGCGCTTTCCAGAGCCGTTCTCTGGACGCCGCGTCGAGGATCGAGAGGGTGATCCCCGAGAGGTAGACAAGATCGTATCCGTGGAGTGCCTCGTCCAATCTCGGACCCGCGGTGCGGAACATCTCGCGCGCGGCGGACTCGGATCGGTAGTAGGTGAACGACCGCTCTCCCGTGGGGTCGGTTCGGATCAGGTAGAGGCCGGGGTGCCGCCCCGGAATACGGGCCACGTGCTCCGTGCCGACGTTCTCCCGCCGCCACCACTCGATCATCGCCTGGCTGTAGGGGTCGTCGCCCACGGCGGTCACGTAGTCAACCTGGATGCCGTCGTCTCGGCCGCAGCGTGCCAGGTAGACGGCGGTGTTGAGGGTGTCCCCTCCGAAGCCGAGTGCCAGCGTCTCGTCGTCCACGTGCCGGAGCTCGAGCATGCATTCGCCGACCGCCGCGACCCGAATCATGGCGTCTCGGACACGGCCTGATCCACGGTCCGCAGGACGCCGTCTTCGATGAGACGTCCAAGCCACTCGCTGACCGCGGACCGAAAGGCCGGCAGCCCTGCCAGGTCATCGCCGAAGATCTCGCGGATCGCGAGCAGACGGGTGACGATCGTGCCGCTGGAATCCGACGAGCTCGCGATCCCGACGACGCGATCGGCCATCGGGTCGGCGACCTCATATCGATCGCCCGCGTCCGTGAAGCCCCGCAGGTAGCGCATCCAGCCCGCGACCGCCAGGGCGATGAGGCGCGGCTGTCGCCCGTCGGACAGCAGGTCACGGGCGGTCGCGAGGAGGCGCTGCGGCAGCTTGTGCGAGCCATCCATCGCGACCTGATGGGTCCGATGGCCGAGCGCGGGATTGGCGAACCGCTCGAGCACCGCGTCGCCGTAGCGCGAAAGGTCGACGC
>JACDAV010000278.1 GCA_013695255.1 Chloroflexota bacterium | reverse complement strand
CAGCCGCATGTCACTGAATCTCCGACTCGGCAACAAGTCATGCCGTTGATCATGGAGCAGTCCCGGTGCCTCTCGGCCGCCCGGTCGCAGTGTAGCCCCGGCGAGTCGAGCGCCTTGGTGGACATCTCGCTGGTTGTGGGCTGCACTGGAGCAATGGCAGGTGGAATCGGAACGTCTGGGCAGCCTCGGTCATCATGAGCATGCAGCAACCCCGAGCACTGTCAGTTGACGGGTCTCCACGCTACCGTGTCAGTCAGGAGCCACTCTCCTTCCCTGGGGGTACGCTTTCGTCACCCGGGCCGAAGTGGCGGAATGGCAGACGCGGGGGTCTCAAACACCCCTGAGGGCAACCTCGTGTGGGTTCGAATCCCACCTTCGGTACCACGCTCGGCATCGGACACTCGCGGGCTAGACTCCATGGCGTGATCGAGCCGAGCCTCCAGGAGCGCTTCTCCCCCCAGGGCCGCTGCTTCGGGTGCGGCCCTGCCAACGAGCTGGGGCTGCGGATCGCGAGCCACGAGGCGCCCGACGGCGAGCTGGTCGCCGACTGGTCGCCGCAACCGCACCACGAGGCGTTCGAAGGTGTGCTGAACGGGGGCATCGTTGGTGCCCTGCTCGACTGCCACTCGAACTGGGCGGCGGCGGTGCACCTGATGCACCAGCGCGGGGCTGACCGGCCGCCCGCCTGCGTAACGGCCGACTACGCGATCCGCCTGCTCCGGCCGACGCCCACCGACCGGCCGTTGCGACTCCGGGCGATCGTCGTCGAGACCGACGGTGATCGCGCCGTGGTGGAGGCGACGCTCGAGGCGGACGGACGAACGACGGCGAGCTGTCGCGGGACCTTCGTTGCCGTCGGTACCGACCATCCCGCGTACGGACGGTGGTGACCGATGTTCCTGCGACGCTTTCTCCGAGACGAGCCCGAGACCGGCGAGGACGATGCCGCGGACGAGCGTCCCCTCGCCGATGAGAGCACCGTCCCGGCCGGAACGCCGGCCGTCGCCGTAACCGCCGACGAAACCGCGACCGCACGGCGGATCGTGGGCCGGCTCGAGGCCCTGCCGCGCGACCGGGCGCGCTACCTCGCCGGCTTCGCGTACGTCATGAGCCGCGCCGCGCACGCCGACCTCCACGTCAGCGACGCGGAGACGCGGGCGATGGAGCGTTTCGTGGTCGAGCTCGGTCACCTGGACGAGGCGCAGGCGGTGCTCGTGGTCGAGATGGCCAAGCTCCAGGCTCGCCACCACGGGGCGACCGAGGACTTCCTCGTGACCCGGGAGTTCGCGCGCCACGCGTCCCCGCAGCAGAAGCTCGACCTGCTCAAATGCTGCTTCGCGGTCGGCGCGGCGGACGACTCGATCACCGCCGACGAGGCCGGCGTGGTCAACCAGATCGCACGGGAGCTCGACGTGGACCGCGAGGCGCTCAACGCCGTGCGGGCCGAGTTCCACGAGAGCCTGTCGGCGATCCAGGCAATGCGCAGGATGAACGCGGAGAGCTGACGCGGACGACCGGGCCGGTAACGGCGCCGACCGATGTCCCGCCCGCTAGTGCTGGCAGTGTTATTCCCTGAGGATCGTTGACCACTACCGCTTGCCAACTCCGCGACTTGGCCGGTGGTATGCGCCTCAGGTGCGCATACGACCGGGGCGTGGAGCGCCGGCACGAGGCGGAATGACGGGATGTCAGCCCCCGTACCGCCCGGAATAACACTCCCGGAAGTATCGGCGGGGCGATGGCCGCCCGGGATGCGAACCGCGCCACCTCACGCGCCACTCAGCGCGGGCGCGCGAGCAGCCACCCTCGCTCCCGGTCGAGCCATCGGTCGAGCTCGAACCCCGCCGCCTGGAGAACCGCGACCAGCTCAGTTTCGGTCAGGCGGTCGGCGGTGAATGGCTGCCGCCACACGCGGCCGCCGACCTCGTATCGGACCTCGGCGTCCAGCCGGCCCGCGACGAGCGCCGCCCGCGTCAGCGTCACGCTGACCTCGCCCATGCGGCTCGATCGGCCGATGGCCGCCCCCCAGTCGAAGCCCGGCGGGTAGACCTCCGCCACCACCACGCCGTCGGAGGCGAGATGACTCCGTGCCACGCGCAGGCAGGCCGGGCCGGCGCCGTCCACTCCGTTGACGAGATGGCTTCCGAGGAGCACGGCGCCGAAGCGGCGGCCGAGCGCCAGTCCTCGTGCGTCGCCGAGGACAGCCTCTGCCTCGGGCGGGATCTCCGCGAGCATGGCCGGGCTTTCATCGACGGCCGTGACCGGGTGGCCGAGCGCAAGCAGCCGGCGGGTCACGCGCCCGGCGCCGGCGCCAAGCTCGAGGATCGATGCGCCATCGGGGACGGCCCGGTGGATGAGCTCGGCTTCGCCCATGGGCGGGAGCCGGCGGTAGACCTCGACGGGGCTTCCGTCGGGCGCGACGTCCGGCGGGATCGTCACGCGAGCTGGAGGTCCACCGCTCCATCCCCGAGCCGGCGCCCGATCTCGGCCAGCAGATCGGCGTCGTATGCGACCGGCTTCAGGGCCATCGGCAGCCCGGTTGCGCCGCCGACGTCGAGATGGACGAGAACCGGCGTGTCGCCCGGCCGCTCGCGGATCAGCGCCCGGAAGGCCCGCATCGCGTCGAACAGTCGGTCGGTCGACTCGCCGCGGAAGCGAACGTGCAGGACGTGCCCGGGGCCGGCGGTCAGCGGTCGTGTGGGCTCGGCCACGGCGTCGAGGGCCGCGTCGCGCGCCTCGTCGGGCAGCGCCGGCTCCTCGTGATCGTGGTCCGGGAAGGGGCCTGCCCCGGGTGGCTCGGGATCCGCCGACACCGGCTCGGCGGGACGAATCGGCGGCAGCGACGCCGCGGGCGCATCGACGATCGCATCCGGGCGGAGGGGCGAGACCCGGCCGGCCGGATGCCCGGTCCCCGCCGAGGAGGGGACCGGGACGGACCTGCCGGGGCCGACGGCGATCGGTTCGCGAGGCCGCGCCTCGTCGGCCGCTCCGCCGGGCGCTGGAACGCTGCCCGGCACGGATGCGTGACCGTTGCCGTTCCGGGGCGACCCACCGTTCGAGCCATTCGCGCCGTTGGACCCCCGTCGCCGGAATGATCCGCGATCGCCGGCCGCGACCTCGCGCCCGAACGCCTCGGGTCCGCGGGCGACCGCCCCGTCCCAGTCGACGACCAGGTCGGCCAGCAGCGACACCTCCTCGCCCCGGTGGTCGACCCGGCCGGCGACGAGCAGGATCGCGCCCTCTTGCCAGGTGCCGGCGGTCTGCTCGTAGAGCTTCGGGAACACGACGACCTCGAGGGTGCCCTGCAGGTCCTCGAGCGTCACGACGGCCATCGACGAGCGGTTCCGCGTGACGATCGACCGGACACCGACCACGATCCCACCGAGGACCAGCCGCTGGCCGTCGAGCGACTCGTCCTTCAGGTCGCCGCTGTAAGCCGTCACGAACTGGCCGACCTGCTCGGCCACCTCGCCCATCGGGTGCTCGGAAAGGTAGAGGCCGAGCAGCTCCTTCTCCCAGCGCAGGCGCTCGCGCATCGGCGCCTCCGGGACGACGGGCAGCGGGCGCTCGATCGACTCGGGCGTGATCGTCTCCGCGAACATGCCGATCTGCGGGCTATCGCGCTCGCGTTGGAGCAGGTTGCCGCGGTCGATCGCGTCTTCGAGACCGGCAAGGACCTGCGCTGGGTGACCGAACGCGTTGAGCGCCCCCACCCGCGCCAGCGACTCGAGCACCTTCCGGTTGCCGAGCCGCAGGTCGACCCGCGAGCAGAAGTCGGTCAGCGATCGAAACGGGCCGCCCGACTCGCGGGCCGCGATGATCGACTCGATCGCGCCCTGGCCCACGTTCT
>JACDAV010000112.1 GCA_013695255.1 Chloroflexota bacterium | reverse complement strand
ATCGAACACCGTCCACGGCGATGACAAGGACATGGTTGCGCGACGATGCTGCGTTCATCCGCTTCTCTCTGTTTGAGTCTGGCGTGAGACGAATGACAGCCAATGGTAGAGCGAATCCAAAGCTAAGTCGGCCCGCTCGTCAGAGGCGCAGCGTCCCTGTTCCGGCATCGGCCAGACCTTCGCTGATCACGCATTCGAGGGTGTTGATGAGCATGGTGGACGAGTCCAGACGGCCCCGCGCGTCCACCAGGTCAGCTTCCATTCAGGCATGCTCGTTCGCTGTCTGGGTGCCGTGGTTTGACGCGGTGTCGGCGCGCCGTCGGTCACTGGACTACCTTCTCTGTGGCAGCCACTCGCAGGAGTCACTGGACTACCTTCTCTGTGGCAGCCACTCGCAGGAGTTCTGCCGCTCGGTGAGGATCGGGGATACGGCCTGCGTCGGTCGCCCCTACGTGGGCCACGATGACACCGCCGCCCCCGATCCCCCGGGATCTCGAAACCGGCCACAGAGGGACGCGCCGCAGAGCGCCAGTCAGTGACCGCCCGGGAGAGGTCCTCGTCGCCGAGCTCGTGCTGCCACACGAGGGAGGAGCGATGTTCGCTGGGATCGACTGGGCCGCGGACGAGCATGCCGTCTGCGTCATCGATACTGGAGGTCGGGTCGCCGACCGGTTCACGATCGACCACACCGCCGACGGCTTCGAGCGCCTGATTCGCCGGCTCGCCCGGCACGGCGATCCAGCCGAGCTGGCCGTCGCGATCGAGCGGCCGGACGGCCGGCTCGTCGACCGGCTGCTCGACGCCGGGCACCCGGTCGTGCCGGTCAAGACGACGGCGATCAAGGCCTGGCGTGAAGCCGAAGTGGCGTCCGGCGCGAAGAGCGATCCGGGCGATGCCCAGGTGATCGCCGACTACCTGCGTCTCCGGCGGCCTGACCTGCGCGAGCTGCGGCCGTTCAGCGCGGAGACCCGCGCCCTCCGGGCCGTCGTCCGGACCCGCGGCGACCTGGTCGACGCCCGGGTCGCCGCGGGCAACCAGCTGGTGGCGACTCTCGCCGCCTTCTGGCCCGGCGCCAGTGAGCTGTTCGCCGACGTGTGGAGCGAGATCGCCCTGGCCTTCCTCGAGCGCTACCCGGCGCCGATCGCGGCGGCCCATCTGGGTGAAGTCCGGATGGCGGCGTTCCTGCGCAAGCACGGGTACAGCGGCCGGCGCAGTCCGGCCGAGCTCCTCGAGCGGCTTCGATCGGCGCCGGCGGGGTTGGCCGACGGTCCCGAATCGGAGGCCCGCCGGGACACGGTCCTGGCCATGGTCCGGCTGCTCCGGGCGCTCAACCGCTCGATCAAGGATCTCGACCGTTCGGTCGTCGCCCATCTCGACGAGCACCCGGACGCCGTGGTCTTCCGCTCGCTGCCACGAGCGGGGCAGGTCAACGCCGCCCAGATGCTCGCCGAGTGGGGCGACTGCCGGGAAGCGTACGACGGACCGGAAGCGGTCGCCGCCCTGTCGGGCATGGCGCCGGTCACCCGGCGCTCGGGCAAGCATCTCGCGGTCGGCTTCCGGTGGGCCTGCAACACTCGCTTCCGGAACGCCCTCGCGACCTTCGCCGACAACAGCCGGCACGCCAGTCCCTGGGCGGCCTCGGTCTATGGCGACGCCATCGGCCGCGGGGCCGATCATCCGCACGCGGTGCGGATCCTGGCCCGAGCGTGGATCCGGGTGATCTACCGCTGCTGGGTCAATGGGGTCGCCTACGACCCCGCCCGCCATGGCGCCACCCGCAGGCTCGAGGACATGGGATCGGTGGTCGTTGCGGCCTAGGGTTGACACAGAGGGTGTCATGCCGCGACCTGCTCGTCTTCGGCCTCGGCGGCCTCGACCTCTGTCTCGGCCGGTTCCTCCAGCGCGATCGAGTCGACCGGCGACTGCTCCGGGACGTAGGTCAGGACGACCCGGTTGTCCGGTCGCAAGGTGGCCGCCGCTGCCTCCTGGATATCCATCGCCGAAACGGACAGGTACCGCGCGAGGGTCCGGTTGATCCGCTCCGGCTCATCGAAGAGCGTCGCGTACATCGACAGGCGGTCGGCGCGCTCCTCGACCCTCGACAGCGCCCCCAGCTCGTCCGCCTCGATCAGTGCCCGGGCCCTCGCCAGCTCGTCGTCGCTGACCGGGTCCGTCGCCAGCCGCTCGAGCTCCTCGTGGAACGCGCGCTCCACCCGCTCGATGCCGACGCCCGGCCGGACTGTCGCCCAGCCGGCGGTGATCGAGGCGCCGCCCACGAAGCCGAGCGTGAAGAGCGCCACGTCCTGCGCGATGCGCTCCTGCCGGACGAGCCGCTTGTGCAGCCTGCTGCCCTTTCCGCCGGCGAGGATCTGCGATGCCACGTCCAGCGCATCCATTCGCGGATCGCCGAACG
>JACDAV010000109.1 GCA_013695255.1 Chloroflexota bacterium | reverse complement strand
ACCCGCTCTCCGGCGAGGACTACCCGCTGCTCCGCGAGGCCCTCGAGAAGCTGCACCTCAACGACGCGAGCTTCACCTACGAGCCGGAGAGCTCCGTCGCTCTGGGGTTCGGGTTCCGCTGCGGCTTTCTGGGTCTGCTCCACATGGAGATCGTCCAGGAGCGCCTCGAGCGCGAGTTCAACCTCGACTTGATCGCGTCCGCGCCGTCGGTCGAGTACCGCGTGGAGCTGACCAATGGCCGGGGCACGACCGCGATCGACAACCCGGCACTGCTCCCCAACGTGTCGGAGATCGAGGCGATCCACGAGCCGTGGATCACCCTCAAGGTGGTGACGCCGAGCGCCTACATCGGCCCGCTGATGGACCTTTCGACGACCCGTCGCGGCGCCTTCCTGGGAATGGACTACCTCGATCCCCAGCGCGTCCTCATGACCTTCGAGATGCCGCTCGCGGAGCTGATCGTCGACTACTACGACCAGCTCAAGAGCCGGACTCAGGGCTACGCCTCGATGGACTACGAAGAGTCGGGCTACCGGCCGGCGAATCTCGTCAAGCTCGACGTGATGGTCAACGGCGAGCCGGTCGACGCGCTGTCGCTGATCACCCACCGGGACAAGGCCCAGGCGATCGGCCGGCAGCTGACCGACAAGCTCAAGGAGCTGATCCCGCGGCAAATGTTCGAGGTTCCGATCCAGGCGGCGATCGGGTCGAACGTGATCGCCCGGGAGACGGTCCGGGCGATGCGCAAGAACGTGCTCGCCAAGTGCTACGGTGGCGACATCACGCGCAAGAAGAAGCTGCTCGAGAAGCAGAAGGAAGGCAAGCAGCGCATGAAGCGGGTGGGGTCCGTGGAGATCCCGCAGGACGCGTTCCTTGCGGTGCTCAGGATGGGCGAGTCGTGATCGCCGCCGTTGCCGGCCGGGTTGCGACCGCCGGCCGGGTTGCGACCGCCGCCGCCGCTCGCCACCTCGCCGCTGCGAGCTGAGCGATGGACATCCCGGAGCCGCTGCGCCACCTGATCGTCATCGGCTTCGCATTGCTCCTCGTCCTGCTCCGGGTCGACGCGGAGCGGTTCGGCGCAGCGGAGTACGACGAGGCGACGCGCGAGGGGCATCTGCCGTCGCTCCGCCGCCGGATGGCCTGGTACGTCCTGGGCCTCGGATTCGTCATCATCATCGTGCTTGCGCATCCCGCCCCCCACGAGCAGCTATTCCTCGGCCCCGGCGATCGTGTCGCGTCGCTCGTCGGCGGCCTGGCCTTCGGGCTCGCCGGCACCGCCCAGGCGATCGGGTTCGCCTGGCTGCGCTACCGCCACCTGCGCCTGCCCGCAGTCGGCTCGTATCCCGGGGCGCTGGTCAACGCGCTGGCCACCGCGTTCATCGACGAGGCCACGTTTCGCGGCGTGCTCTACGGCCTCCTCCTCGGGGCCGGGATCAACCCCACGACGGCGAACATCATGCAGGCGCTGCTGTACGCGCTGGCGACGCGGCTCGGCGCGCCCGGTCGCGACCGCTACATGCTCGTGCTGACAGTCGTCATCGGGCTCGCCGGCGGATGGCTCACGTCGGCGACGGGGGGGATCGCGGCGGCCTTCCTGGGCCATGCCATCACCCGATTCGCCGTCTTCCTGTGCACCGGTCACGCGGGCCAGGTGGCGCTCCGCGGCCGCGAGACCGAGGACATCGAGCGGCGCCGGCAGACGCCGGACGGCTGGCAGGTGATCGGCACGCGAGGGGATTGACGCCCGAGCGAGCCGCCGAGCCCGAGCCCCCGGCCTCCCGGCCGCCCGTCGCCCTCTACCTCCACGTGCCGTTCTGCGTGTCCCTGTGCCCGTACTGCGACTTCGTCGTGCTGGCCGGCGCGGCGGCGCGGGGCCCGCGCAACCGGGTGGCGCCCTTCCTCGCGGCGCTGACCACCGAGCTCGACCTGCGCGCCGACACGCTCGATGCCGCATTCGGACGGCCGGGAACGGACGGCCGGCCCTCGCTCGCGTCGGTCTACTTCGGTGGCGGGACGCCGTCGCTGCTCCCGGCGACGGCGATCGCGGAGCTTCTCGCGCGCGTGCGCGATCGGTACGGCATCGCGGTCGGGGCGGAGATCACCGTGGAGGCCAATCCCGGGCGTGACGAGCGCGGCGACCCCGCGGCGCTCGCGCGAGCCGGGGTCACGCGCCTGTCCTTCGGCGCCCAGCGGCTGGATGTCGCCGAGCTGCGCCGCCTGGGCCGTCGGCATCGACCAGAGGACGTCGGGGACGCCATCGCCGAGGCGCGATCGGCCGGCCTCCGCTCGATCGGCGTCGACCTGCTGTACGACATCCCGGGCGACAGTCCCGGGGCATGGTCGGCGACACTCGACCGGGCGCTCGCACTGGCGCCGGACCATCTGTCCCTCTATGCGCTCACGCTCGACGATCCCGAGCGTGAGGGACTGACCGAAGCCTGCGGCGATCACCTGCCGATGCGGCGGGGGGCGCGCCGCTGGCGCGAACGGGCACGGCCCGGCCAGGACGACGATCGCGCCGCCGACCAGTACCTGCACGCGGTCGAGCGACTCGCGGCCGCCGGGTTCCGCGGCTACGAGATCAGCAACTGGGCCCGGCCGGGGCACGAGAGCCGGCACAACCTCGCGTACTGGGAGCGACGGCCCTGGGAGGCCGTCGGACCGGGCGCCCACGCGTTCGACGGCCGCACCCGGCGCTGGAACGTGGCCCGCCTCGATCTGTGGACGGCGGCGCTCGAGGGCGGACCCCGCCGACGCCCGGCCCTGCCACCCGGCGGGCACGAGGACATCGACGCGGGAGCCGCTGCCTCGGAGCGGATCGTGCTGGCGCTGAGGACGGATCGCGGGGTGCCCGGCGCGCTCGCCGGTGTCCCGCCGCTGGCCGAGGCGATGCCCTGGGCGCTCGACGCGGGGCTCGTCGCCACTACGGCGGACGAGCGCGTCGTGCTCACGACCCGGGGCAGGCTGCTTTCCAACGAGCTCTTCAGCCGCCTCGTCTGACCGGCCGGCCGCGCGTTGACACTCGGATCGAGCGGCTGCTACCATGCCCGCAGTTCGTTGGCACTCTACCAGTTAGAGTGCCAACTCCCATCGAGGAGCACCGGCCTTGGCGCGACGCAGCCGCACCACCGGCCCACTGGACCTCCGAGCGCAGGCGATCCTCCGGGCCGTCATCGAGGAATACGTCGTCACCGCTGCGCCCGTTGGATCGCAGGCGCTGGTGACCCGCTACGCGCTGGGCGTGTCCAGCGCGACCGTCCGCAGCATCCTCGCCGAGCTCGAGGGGGCCGGTCTGCTGACCCACCCGCACACCTCGGCCGGCCGGATCCCCACGGACGAGGGTTATCGCTTCTATGTCGAGTCGATCGTCGAGCATGTGCCGCTGCCGGCTGTGGAGCAGCTGATGATCCGCCACCAGTTCGGACAGGTGGAGTACGCCAGCGAGCACTGGTTCCGGCTGGCGGCGACGACGCTCGCCTCCCTGACCCGGGCCGCAGGACTGGCCACACCCGCCAAGCCGCGGGCGGCGCACATCCGGCGGATCGATCTCGTCGCCATGAACGAGCGGCTGGCGAGCCTCATCGTCGTGCTCCAGGAGGGTGCGATCAAGCAGGCCCTGCTCACCCTCGAGGAACCGGTCGACCAGGACACCCTGAACACGGTGGCGGGCCTGCTCAATGCCCGCCTCTCGGGCTTGACGGCCAGCCAGGCGGCCACGGTCCTCGGCCGGTTCGACGAGGGGGTCGCGGACGGCCCCATCGCCCGGCGCGTCGGCGAACGGCTGGTGCGGATGCTCCGCGAGTACGACGCGACGCTGATCGAGGAGGTCTTCAGCGACGGTCTGCTGAACGTGATGGCGGCGCCGGAGTTCGCCCAGAGCGACAAGCTGCGGCGCGTCTTCTCGGCCCTCGAGAACCGGGCCTGGCTCGGCGAGCTCGTCGGCAACGTCGCCGGCTGGAATGGCGTTCGCGTGTTCATCGGGCACGAGAACCGGCCGATGGAGATGCAGGACGTGTCGCTCGTGCTCGCCTCGTACGGCCGGCCGGGCCGGGCCGTCGGCGTCGTCGGCGTTCTGGGGCCCACGCGCATGTCCTATCCGCAGGCGATCGGCACCGTCCGCTTCGTCTCCGGCCTGATGAACGAGCTCGTCGACCACCTCTACGCCTGATCCGACGGGGATGACGGCCGACATGACCAAGCGAACAGGAAGTGAACCGATGAGCAACCGCACCCGCGCCCAGGAGCGGATCGACGAGATCGACATCTCGCCGACGAGCCTGCTGGCCGACATCGAGGCGCTCAAGGGCGACCTCGAGACGGCCCGGCGGCAGGCCGAGGAGTACCTCGGGCTGCTCCAGCGCGAGCGCGCCGAGTTTGCCAACTACCGCCGCCGAACGGCCGAGGAGCGCGAGCGCGAGCTGGGCCTCGCGGGCGAAGACCTGATCCGCAAGGTGCTCGTGATCGCCGACGACTTCGACCGGGCGATCGACGCCCGGCCGGCCGAGATCGCGGGCAACGCGTGGGTCGACGGCGTCACCGCCATCGACCGCAAGCTCCGGTCGCTGCTCGAGAGCGAGGGCGTCAGCCAGGTCGAGGCGGCACCCGGCACGACCTTCGACCCGCGTCAGCACGAGGCCATCGCCAACGTCCCGAACTCCGAGCACGCCGAGGGCCAGATCGTCGAGGAGGTCCGGCGCGGCTACCGGCTGCGCGACCGGGTCCTCCGTCCCGCGCTCGTGGCCGTCGCCGAGGGCCTGCCGGCGCCGGCGCCACCCTCCACCACGCTCGACACCGACCCCGCAACCCTCAACGACTGACAGGAGCCACACAGAACATGGGCAAGATCATCGGCATCGACCTGGGCACGACCAACTCCGTCGTGGCCGTCATGGAGGGCGGCGAGCCGACCGTCATCGCCTCGGCCGAGGGCGGCCGGACGGTGCCGTCGGTCGTCGCCTTCACGAAGACAGGCGAGCGTCTGGTTGGCCAGCTGGCCAAGCGCCAGGCGGTCACCAACCCCGGCAACACGGTCTACTCGATCAAGCGCTTCATGGGTCGTCGCTGGGACGACCCGGAGGTCAAGCGCTCGAAGGAGCTCGTCCCGTACACCGTCGAGAAGGACTCGAAGAGCGACGGACTCGCGGTGAAGCTCGCGGACGGCAAGACGTACACGCCGCCCGAGGTCAGCGCGATGATCCTCCAGAAGCTCAAGACGGACGCCGAGGCGTACCTCGGGGAGAAGGTCACCGACGCGGTCATCACCGTGCCCGCCTACTTCGACGACACGCAGCGCCAGGCGACCAAGGACGCCGGCCGAATCGCGGGTCTCGACGTAAAGCGGATCATCAACGAGCCGACCGCGTCCGCGCTGGCCTACGGGCTCGACAAGAAGCACGACGAGAAGATCGCCGTCTACGACCTTGGCGGAGGGACGTTCGACATCTCGATCCTCGAGCTCGGTGAGGGCGTCTTCGAGGTCAAGGCAACCAACGGCGACACCCACCTCGGCGGCGACGACTTCGACCAGCGGGTCATCGACTGGCTGCTGGCCGAGTTCAAGCGCGACCAGGGCATCGACCTCTCGAAGGACCAGCAGGCGCTCCAGCGTCTGAAGGAGGCGGCGGAGAAGGCGAAGATCGAGCTGTCCTCGACATCCTCGACGGAGATCAACCTGCCGTACGTCACGGCGGACGCGTCCGGTCCGAAGCATCTCGTGATGACGCTCTCCCGGGCGAAGCTGGAGGACCTCGTCGCCGACCTGGTCGAGCGGACCAAGGGCCCCGTGCTCGCGGCCCTCAAGGATGCGGCGCTCAAGCCCGGCGACATCGACGAGGTGATCCTCGTCGGCGGCATGACCCGGATGCCGGCCGTCGTCGAGGCGGTCAAGGCCATGTTCGGCGGCAAGGAGCCGCACAAGGGCGTCAACCCGGACGAGGTCGTGGCCATCGGCGCCGCCATCCAGGCCGGCGTGCTGGGCGGCGAGGTCAAGGACGTCCTGCTCCTCGACGTCACGCCGCTGTCCCTCGGCATCGAGACGCTCGGCGGGGTGATGACCCGGCTGATCGACCGCAACACGACCATCCCGACCTCCAAGTCGCAGGTCTTCTCGACCGCGTCGGACAGCCAGAGCCAGGTCGAGATCCACGTCCTTCAGGGCGAGCGCGATTTCGCCCAGGACAACAAGACGCTCGGCCGGTTCATCCTCGACGGCATCCCGCCGGCGCCGCGCGGCATCCCGCAGATCGAGGTCACGTTCGACATCGACGCCAACGGGATCCTCGACGTCCGGGCCAAGGATCGGGCGACGAGCAAGGAGCAGACGGTCCGGATCACCGCGTCGTCCATGCTCGACAAGTC
>JACDAV010000256.1 GCA_013695255.1 Chloroflexota bacterium | reverse complement strand
ACCATCCTCGGCTACCTCAGGATCGTGACCCACCCCGCGATCCTTCCCCGGCCGCTTGGGCCGCGCGACGCGATGCGCAACGTCGAGGCGCTCCTCGATCAGCCGCATCTCCGGGCACCGGGCGAGGCCGAGGGCTTCTGGTCGCTCTACCGGTCGACGGCCGGCGACCAGGCGCGCGGAAACGACGTCCCGGACGCGCACTTGGCGGCACTGATGCGCCAGCACGGGGTGCGGGTCATCTACACGAGGGACCGCGATTTCCGCCGCTTCGACGCCATCGAGGCCCGCGATCCGTTCGCCTGATCACGCCTCGGCTGCGCGCCCTCACTGGTGCTGAGCCGATCCGGGACAGCCGAGCGTGGTCGGCGGCCCAGATCGCATCCTGGGCGGCGCGCCACGCTCGGAGATTGCAATTCCGCTCACCCGCAGTGAGGACTCGGGGAGCGCCTGGGCTCCGCTACGCGGGCGCCGCCACCACGAGTCCGTGGATCGTCGCCGCTTCGGCCAGCCTGGCGTCGTACGTGACGAAGGCCTCCAGCTCACGGCGAAGTCCAACAGCTGACGCCAGGTGGATCGCGTCGAGCGTCCGCAGATTGGCGGGCGCCAGACCGCCCGCTCGATCTGCCACCTCCGCGGTCAGCTCGATGAGATCGAGCGCATCCAGCACGTCGAGGAGCCGACGGAGGTCGACGCGCCCGTGACGAGCGGCCGCTCGCATGGTCTCCACGGCACCGACCCGGCTCACCACCGCCCGGCGGTCCGCGGCGAGCCACGCCTGGAGCGCGGCCGACTCGGGCTCGGCCACGACGAGCTTCACGATGGCCGATGCATCGAGGTAGATCATCGGCACGTCAGTGCTGGTCCTCGTCTCGGAGCTCCGTGAGAACCTCGGACAGCGGCCGGCCGACGGCGGGCGGGGCGGGGCTGAGCGCGCCGAGCTGCGTCGCGGCTTGCCTCACGCCGCCCTCGGCGACCATGCGCTCGTACACGGAACCGATCTCGCCGCGGCTCGGCACCAGGCGCGCGACGACCTGCCCGCGCTCGGTGACGTCGAGGGCCTCACCAGCCTTGACCCGATCGAGATAGACGGACAGGTTCTGTCGCAGCTCCCGCACGCCCACGCGCGCCGCGGGCGAGTTGCTCTCGGCCATGTAGCACACGGTAGCACAGCGCCGGCCGCAGGAACGCCGCGGATTGACCTGCCCCGAGGATCGACCGATGCCACGAGCGACGATCGCCAATGTCGCCGCGGCTCTGCTGGCGGAGCACCGGGCGCTCGCGCCTCGCGATCGCGTGGCGTGCTCGGCGTAGCCCCAGCCAGGCGGCCGCGCCGCCCAGCGCAGTGTCCCGCCCAGTAGTTGCGGCCAAGCGCAACAATTCCGGATAGCTCGAACGATCGCGTATGGGCCGGCGCTGGGGCGGACTCGGCTGAGCCCGCTCTACCGCTTCAGCGCGCGCCGCGCCGTCGCCCCTCGACCGGGCATCTGCCAGGTTGATGCTAATGTTGGAAGAGTTAGCACACATCGCTCTGGCCGCTAACATTGCCATTCTTAGCTATGGATTAGCACGTTGCGCCTACCTGACCCTGCGCTGACGTTCGCATCTCTTCTGCAGGGTGCGGACCTCAACGTCGACATGCCGAGGATCTTCGCGGCCGGGGTGACGTCGCTCGTCGGTGGCCGCTACGTTCACTGGGACGATATCCGCCGGATGCCGCCGCCAGGCGAGCTCGATCGCCGAACGTGGTGGCTCGGGATCAAGCTCGCTCGCGCCCAGCTAATGCGCGAGCTTCCCTTGCGCGCCGTCGGCGGTCTGCCGTTCCGCTACTCGCTCCCCGACCGCGCCCTCGAGCTCCTCCACTCGATCGACCAGCATTCGGCCGGCGAGATCATCGTCAGCGAGACGATCAAGAACCCGGGCGATCGTCGGCGATACCTGGTCAACTCACTCTTCGAAGAGGCCATCACCTCCAGCCAGCTCGAAGGCGCCAGCGCGACCAGACAGGTCGCCAAAGAGATGCTTCGCACGGGCCGGCCGCCGCGGGACCGCAGCGAGCGAATGATCCTGAACAACTACCAGGCGATGGCGGCGCTCCATGGACTGGCCGGCAGATCCCTGGCTCCGGACGATGTGTTGCAACTGCACGCCGTCGTCACGCGAGACACGCTGCCTGACGAGACTGCGGCGGGCAGACTTCAACGACCGGACGAGGAGCGGGTCGTCGTCGAGGCGCCGGACGGCACGGTCGTCCACATCCCGCCCCCGGCTGCGGAGCTTCCGGGGCGTCTTGCGGCAATGTGTCGCTTCGCCAACGGCGGGGACACCAACGGTTTCATGCACCCCGTCGTCCGAGCCATCCTTCTGCACCTCTGGCTGGCGTACGACCACCCGTTCGAGGACGGGAACGGCCGCACCGCTCGGACGCTGTTCTACCGAGCCATGCTGTCCAGCGGCTACTGGCTCTTCGAGTACGTGACGATTTCGCGGTTGCTGATCAAGGCGCCTGCCCAGTACGCTCGCGCGTTCCTGTACACCGAAACGGACGAGTTCGACGCGACCTACTTCATCCTTCATCAGCTCGAGATCATTCGACGCGCCATCGATGAGCTTCACCATTACCTGGGCCGGAAGATGGAGGAGCTCCGTGAGACGCTTCAGCTCGTCCGGCGAGCCGATCTGAACTACCGCCAGAAGGCGCTCATCACCCACGCACTGCGCCACCCGGATGCCGAGTACACGTACCAGTCCCATGCGATCAGCCACCGCGTCGTTCGGCAGTCAGCGAGGACGGACCTTCTGACCCTGGAGGCGAGGGGTCTGCTCGAACGGACGACCGTCGGGCGCCGGAACGTGTTTCGCCCGTCCCGGAACCTGAACGAGCTTCTCGCCACGGAGCGGTGATCACCCCTCGGAACCAGGATGTTCAGGCCGGCGCGCCCGGGATCGCCCGCCTATCGGTCCGTCGTGACCGCCGCGCGTGGCCACCGTGCGGCTGAGGTCGGAGCGAGTCGCCCAGCGCGCCCGTCGTGACGCCGACAGCACAGCGTCAGGACGACCGGTCCACCACCAGCGGCAGGAAGGTCGAGCAGTCCGGGCTCAAATCGGAGGCATAGAACCTCATGAAGATCTCGTGCACTTCGCGGAGGTCGTAGAGCGTCGCACGGAGGTGACCTCGACCCTCCTCTTCCGCCGGATCGTGATTGGGGCCGCAATGCGCGTGAGGCACCATCGGTCGCCCATGCACGTCGTGAAGGTGATACGCCAGACGGTGTCGGCGCCGAACATCCAGGTACTCGTAGGTGTACTTCGCGATGTCCCAACGCCCTCGCGCCCCACGGGAGTAGTACTCGCGATAGACGAGCTCGACCCCGACGTTCAGCTCCTGACCGGGCGCATCCACGGCGAACTCCAGGAGCCGCCGAGGACCGGATGCGCCGACGTCCCGGCTGGTCAGATCACCCCACGGATCGAGATAGTCCTGCAGCCGGTCCGAACCCCGGCGAAGCTCTCGCTCGGTGAGACCGGCAAACGGGGAACCGCGGTCGCGAATGGGCCAATGGCGCGGCAGCATTGGACCCCCCACATCACACCTGGAGGGACGACGCCTGGTGCGCTGGTCTCGGCGCTGACGCGACCCTCCTCAATCGGTCGCCGGCCGTCAGGGTCGACGCGTGTCACCTACGCATGTGGCGCGTGGTAGCGCGGGCTGGACGGCTGCCGAGACGTGGCCGCCGGGCCGGCCGAGCGTGGATTGGATGCGCCAGAGCGGCGCGATCGCCGGGGAACGGCGCCTACGACGCACCGGGCGCGTAAATGGCGCGAAGCCGCGCCGGGCGAGCTCATGGACGGGATCTACCGGGCAGCGGACGCCCGGGCACCTATCGGTCCGTCGTGACCGCCGCGCGTCGCCACCGTGCGGCTGAGGTCGGAGCGAGTCGCCCAGCGCGCCCGTCGTCACGCCGACAGCACGGCGTCAGGACGACCGGTCCACCACCAGCGGCAGGAAGGTCGAGCAGTCCGGGCTCAAACCGGAGGCATAGAACCTCATGAAGATCTCGTGCACTTCGCGGAGGTCGTAGAGCATCGCACGGAGGTGACCTCGACCCTCCTCTTCCGCCGGATCGTGATTGGGGTCGCAATGCGCGTGAGGCACCATCGGTCGCCCATGCACGTCGTGAAGGTGATACGCCAGACGGTGTCGGCGCCGAACGTCCAGGTACTCGTAGGTGTACTTCGCGATGTCCCAACGCCCTCGCGCCCCACGGGAGTAGTACTCGCGATAGACGAGCTCGACCTCGACGTTCAGCTCCTGACCGGGCGCATCCACGGCGAACTCCAGTAGCCGCCGAGGACCGGATGCGCCGACGTCCCGGCTGGTCAGATCACCCCAGGCATCGAGATAGTCCTGCAGCCGGTCCGAACGCCGGCGAAGCTCTCGCTCGGTGAGACCGGCAAACGGGGAACCGCGCGTCAACCTGGTCGAGCTCGTTTGTGCCGACCGGCGTCGCTCAGAAGTCGACGGACCCGCTCGGATCGTCCAGCCGCCTGGGCTCTGGCGCCTCCAGGCCAAGCAGTCGAATGACCGCCTTTCGCGGAATTCGATAGGTCCGCTCCGACAGGCGAACGGCGGGCAGGCGCCCCTCGTGAATGTAATTCAGGATGGTCGAGCTCGAAACGGACGCGATGCTCGCTACCTCGCCCGGCGAGTAGAACGCCTTCGCGAGGA
>JACDAV010000250.1 GCA_013695255.1 Chloroflexota bacterium | reverse complement strand
ACGCGCGCCCGCAGCAGGCGGTCGACCAGCAGGCCGACGACGATCGTGAAGACGGCGACCTCAGCGAGCAGCGAAACCGTGGAGATCAACCGCGCGGTCCCCGGCGGATGGCCCACGTAGCTCGTGGTGAGATTTGGATACAGCGCCAGCAGGAGGGCCCCACCCGCCGCGACGGCGAGCCCACCGAGCGTCAGCGCCTGTCGCCGCCTGAGACCTGAACGTTCCGGATCGGAGCGCTGCGTTCGCAAGGTGAGGTAGGCGAACGCGCCGCCGGCAACCGTCGCGACGACGAGCTGCCCGCCCAGCACCGACGCGACGCCAAGCATCTTGAGCGGGTTGTAGCCGCCGGCGAGCTGGATCAGCGAGGAGAACGCGGGAGCGGGGATCAACGGCGCGACGCGATCCCCGAACAGCTCGAACGTCGTGGGAACACCGCCGACCACCCGCAGCAGCAGCATCAGGCAGACCATCGCCGCGCCACCCAGGAGACCGATCGCCGCCGCCGCGACCAGGTTTGGAAACCGGCGATGTCCGAGGAAGGGCATGGGGTCAACCTCACGCCGGCCCAGCTGGGAACGGTGTCCCGTCGAACGGTTCATCGGGTGCCGGCGCGGGGTGACGATACCGCACTGCAGAAGCCGCAAGGTGACCACACGGTGAACGGGTGCGAAACAGACGGCGACGTCGCCTGCGCTATTGGCGCGGGGCGGCGACAATTCCACTCGGTGCCGTCGGGAGCGGTGGTGAAGGGAGACTGCGATGCCGACGCCGCTGGTCCACGTGACGGCCGCTGTGCGGCCCCTGAGTCGCGCCGCGACAACCGGCGGGGAGCCTTTCAGGGGTTCTGCCCCCGGTCACGCAGGACCGCGCTGACCTGCAGGGAGGAGACGGACGATTGGGCCTTGACGAGTCCCGTGCCCCTTCAGCCCACGCCGGCGCCTCCGCCAGCCCGTGGTTCGGTCGGGCGATGGCGGCACTCCGGATCTACTTCGGCGCCGTGTTCCTGCACAACGGCGTGGCCAAGCTTCTGCCGGCCGTGCCGAACCTGTGGCCGAACACCCCGCTGGGGTTCGTCATTGATGCCGACGGGGCACGTCGCATCCTCGAGGCGGAGGTGGTCGCTGGGGGGCATCCGGTCGAGCCCTATCGGTTGTTCATCCAGGACGTCGTCCTGCCGAACGCCGGGCACTTCCTGCTGCTGGTCGGCTCAACGGAGACCGCGGTCGGGCTCCTCCTGATCATCGGTCTGTTCACGCCGCTGGCCGCCCTCGTGGCCGCCGGCATGGTGCTGCATCTACAGTTCGCCACGCTCTGGAACAACAAGTGGCTGTACGAGTACTCCGTGGAATGGCTGCCGCTCCTGTGCCTGGCGGCCTTCCGGGCGGGTCGCTGGCACGGACTGGACGGACGCTTCGCCGCCACCCGATCGAGGTGGTTCGGGTGAGCGCAGCGGCGCGCACCGGTCGAGCGACCTGCCTCGGGACCACAGCGTCGAGCTGGAGCTGAGAACGGATGGTTGAGTGGCCCTACTGGGTGATCCTGACCGGCATCGCGGTGGCGGCTGTGCCGATCGGGCTCACGGCGGGCCGCGCCCACCCGCACGGGGCGCGAACGAACGGGGCTTGGGTGGCCTTCGGTGTGGTGGCCCTCGGCGCTCTCGTCTTCCACTGCGTGGCGATGTTCCTGCCGCGACTCGTGCCGCCTGTCGGTCCGCTGCCGGCGGCCGCGGACGAGATCCGCGCGCTCGGTCTGCCGAGCCAGCTCGCGTACTGGCTGCCGGCGACGCTCCTCGTCGCCGCCCTTCGCCGCCTCCCGCCCGTCGCCGTCACTGCCTTGGCGGGTGTTCTCGTCGGCGTCGGTGTCACCATGTTCTGGCCGTTTCCGCTGGCCGTCCATCTTGCGTTCATCGCCGCCGCAGTCGGGACACTCGCTGGATTGGTCGGGATGGCTCTCGGGCAGGCGAGCGCCCGCCCGGCCCGAGATGGATCGTTGACGGCATGAGCTCGCCGGACCGCACGACTCCTCCCGGCGACCCCTCGCGCGATCAGCGACTCACCGTACCGACCTACGTCAATCCGGAGCTTCTGGCGTGACCCGGGTCGGCCCGAGAACCGGCGTGTCGCTCAACGCCCCGCGGTCCTTCTCCTCTTCGAGAACGCTCTTCAGCCACAACGAGATAGTTCGTTGCGCTCGTGGCGTAGTCGAGCAGCATGTAGCGGATCATCGGACGCCCGACCGGACCGGCCTCTAGCGCCGCGAGCGTCCGTTCCTTCTCCTGATCGACGTGGAACACCCGCCCGTTGATGTAGAGGTCGAGGACGTCGCGGGCGTTGTATGACTGTTCAGGCTCGGCGTCGCGAGACGGGGCCGTCGCGAGCCGAGTCCCGCCCTTCTGTTCGTCGAGCCACACCTTCCGCCCGGCGATCAGAGCCTCTCGAAGCTCGACGTCGTCGACATGGCGGATCGCAAGGTTGACGATCTTGTTGACGACTACGGGTTCGTCCTTCGAGATCACGAGGGCGCGGAGAGTCGTGAGGTACGCGCGGAAGTCGTCCTCATCGGGGTCCGAGCCCTCGATCGAGACGCCTTCATTCTGATTGACGCTGAACCTGAACCGTAATCCGAGACCGCCCTGAGCAAGGCGACGGGCCATCAGGTCGTCGACGTGGCGAACGAAGAGGTCGAACTGATCGAGGACTGTCACGGTGAAGAAGATAGGGCGCGGCGAAAGAGCGGATGCCGACGCCTGTGGCGCTCGGTCGCGGGGAGGTCGCGGAGCGGGGAGCCGCTCCGCTTAGCGTCCGCTTATTGGGAAGCAGACACTCTGCCAGCTGAGTTACTCCCGCTCGGAGCGGGGCGATTCTACGGTCGTCGGGCGGACTCGGTCAGCGATCGGCACCGCATCGTCGCGAGCGGGGTGCGGCTCGAGGACGGTCGGTTGCGTCTCGAGCAGCGCCTCGGCCTGCTCGGCGGCAATCGCCACGGCATCCTCGACCTCGACCTCTGGATTCTGGGCCTGGATGTCGGCCACCACCTCCTCGAGCTCGATGCCCTCCACCTCGTGCACGGCACGTGCATCGATGACGTACCGCAGCAGCAGGTTGACGATGGCCACGACGGGGATGCCGAAGATGGCCCCCCACAGACCCGCCACCTGCGAGCCGGCGAGGAGGGCGACGATGACGAGGATCGGGTGAAGACCCACCCCCTCGCGGAGCAGCCGTGGCTGGACGGCATTGACGAGGATCGTCTGGGTGACGACGAGGATCGCGATGACGAACAGGGCAACCTCCGGTCGGAAGGCCAGGGCGACGAAGACGACCGGGATCAGCGCGAGCGGCGGACCGAAGAACGGGATGAACATGAGCACGGCCGTGCTGACGGTCAGGAGGAAGATGTAGGGCAGCCCGAACACCAGCCCGATGATCAGGGTCAGCCCGATCTGGATCAGGACCAGCACCACCTGCGTCCGCAGAAAGCCGCGAAACGCGCGGCCGACCGTGCGCTGGACGAGCAGCAGCGTGTCGGCATGGCGGTTCGGCACCGCCCGGCGAATGGCACCGGTGATCGCCTCCGGATCAGCCACGGCGTAGAGCGAGAGCACGACCACGATGAACAGTGTGCCGAAGACGGACAGCACGCCGCCGGCGATCACCTGGGTCTGATCGGCGATCTGCTGGATCACGGCCGGCAACGTCCGGCGCTGTAGATCCTCCACCAGCGCCGCCAGGTCCACGGCCGACCGATCGATCCCGATCGCGCGCTGGATGTCGCCCACAAGACCGGCGATCGAGGCCGTGATCTCGTCCGTGCGGCCGACCAGGTCCGCCGCCTCCGGGGCACCCACCCGCGCGATCGCGACCACGAACAACGCAATGCCGGCGATGACCGCGCCGTAGGCCACCGCCACGGCCAGCCCGCGGCCGAGTGGCAGCCGACGATCGAGGCTGGTCACCAGCGGGCTGACCAGAAAGGCAAGCAGCCAGGTCAGGAACACCGTCAGCAGCAGGGAGCTGAAGCCGGCGACCACGCCGAGCACTCGGTCCAGCACGGCAATGCCGAAGAACACGGCGCCGAGCGCCAGGAACAC
>JACDAV010000241.1 GCA_013695255.1 Chloroflexota bacterium | reverse complement strand
GCTCGGTGGCCGCCGGGCTCCGGTCCGGGCTTGCCGCCGCGGACGCTGCCCCCGCCGCGGACGCCGCTCACGCCGCGCCCCGATCGAACAGGCCACGTAACCGGCCTCGGGTGCGCGGCGGTGGCGGCGGCTCCACCCCGCGATCGGACAGGGCCAGCAGCAGACCCACCACGAGCGCATTGGCGACCAGCGACGAGCCGCCGTAGGAGATGAACGGCAGGGTGATTCCGGTGAGCGGCACGAGCTTGAGGTTGCCGCCGGCGATGATGAATGCCTGGACGCCAACGACGAGCGACAGCCCGGCCGCCAGCAGCGCCCGGAAGTCATCGGCCGCGGAGGCGGCGATGCGCAGGCCGCGCTCGATCACCACCAAGTACAGGCCGAGGATGCCGAGGATGCCGATCAGCCCCAGCTCCTCGCCCAGCGCGGCAAGCGGAAAGTCCGTGTGGATCTCGGGGATCGGGAGTCGGCCGGCGATCATCGGCAGCCCGTTGCCCAGCCCGGTGCCCAGGATCCCGCCGCGGCCGAACGCATACAGCGCCTGGACGATCTGGTAGCCCGCGCCGCGCGGATCGGCGAACGGGTCCAGCCAGATGTTGACGCGGTCCTGGACGTGTCCGAACAGCTGGTACATCAGCCAGCCACCAGCGAGGAACAGCACCAGACCGATCGCGACGTAGCTCAGCCGTGCGGTGGCGATGTAGAGCAGCAGCAGGAAGACGGCAAAGAACAGCAGCGCCGCGCCCAAATCGCGCTGGACGACCACGACGCCCAGCGCGATGGCCCACATGGCGGCCATCGGAGCCAGGTATGGCAGCGGGGGCAGCCGGACGGGGCCCAGGCGCGTCGACTGCTCGACGAGGAGCGCCCGGTTCTCGGACAGGTAACCGGCCAGGAACACCACGAGGATGACCTTGAGCAGCTCCGATGGCTGCCCGCTGACGGGTCCGAGATCCAGCGTCAGGCGCTGGCCGTTGACCTCCCGGCCGGCCACGAACGTCAGGAGCAGCAGGCCGACACCGGCCGCGGCCCAGGTGTACTTGTAGAGCCGGAGCCAGCTGTCCGAGCGCACGACGACGGCGACGATCGTCGTCAGGGCCAGGGCGATCAGGAGCCACAGGAGCTGGGTCTGGGCGAGGCCGCCGAACTGGCCGGCCAGATCCTGGGGCAGCCGGCTCATGAGCAGCAGGCTGATCCCGCCGAGCATCCCGACCGCCGGGAGCAGGACCTGGTCCGTCCGCCGCCCTGCCACGACCTGGGCAGCGTGCGCGGCGAAGAGCGCGCCGAGGTAGACGAGCAGCAGTTCCGCGCCGTAGGGCGTCAGGGCACCGGCCGGCAGCGGCGCTCCCTCCTCGAGCCCCCGGGCGAGAACCGTGACGTTGAGTGAGATGCTGCCGATCGCAAGGGTGATCGCGACCACCACGAGGAGACCCAGCTCCCGCCCCCGGGGTCGCGGCCGGATGACCCTGAGGAGGGCAGGCAGCGTGCCCGCGGCGCCGGCGCGGCGGGCACGGGCGGGAGGTGCGGCAGCGCTCACCGGCGCGTCCGTTCGAGGCGCAGGCGGACCTGGCCGATCTGGAGCTCGTCGCCGTAGCCGAGCGGCGCGACGCCGTCGACGCGTCCACCGTTGACGTACGTGCCGTTCGTGCTGTCGAGGTCCTCGACGTACCAGGTGCGGCCGCGGAAGGTCAGCACTGCGTGCTCGGCTGAGGCGAACTGGTCCTCGATCACCACCGTGTTGTTCACATCGCGCCCGAGACTCGTGATGGCGTCCAGCGTGAGCACGGTGCCGGCTCGCGGCTCACCGCTCGGCGACGTCACGACCTGCAGCCGGCCGAGCTCCGCTTCCGGCTCACGCGCCGCCGCGCGCAGGTCGCGAACGAGGACGCGAGCCACGGCCAGCAGGAACAGGTAGAGGAACAGGAGAAACAGCAGGCGGAGCAGCCACAGGCTGAGCGAGATGCCGTCCACCGTCAGCCGGACGACACGGACTCGACCACCAGGACGGTATCGCCGACCTCGATGCGGTCGCCCTCGCCGAGCACCACCTCGGCGACGCGGACCCCGTTGACGCGAGAGCCGTTCGTGCTGCCGAGGTCGCGGAAGACCAGCGTGCCCCGGCGCGCCTGGAGGCGAGCGTGGTGGCGCGACACCCGCGAATCCCCGAGCACGAGCGCGTTGTCGCTCGCGCGACCGATCGTCAGGATCGAGCCGTCGAGGTCGATCTGGCGCTCGGTGCGGTCGGGCCGCACCTCGCGCAGCCTGGCCAGCGGCGCGGGCACCTCCGGCACCTGGAAGACCATCGTCCGGGTGCCCACCGGGGGTGAGTACTCGCGCCCGGACTGATCCGCGGCGCGACCTGGATCGGCTGGCTCGGGGTCCGTGAACCGGGCCTCCACCCGGGGATCGCCACGCGACGCGCCCTGATCGGCGACCAGGTCCACGCGGGGCCGGTCCGCGACGGCGTATCGGTGCGACCGGGCGAACGCGAGCGCGCCGTCGGCGAGCTCGGCCGCAAGCGAGTCGGCGATGCCGCCGAAGGAACCCAGGTCGTCGGGATGTAGGAGAACCCGGAACCGGTTCGGGACGCGGATCCGGTCGGCGCCCGAGAGCCGCTCGTTCTCCATCGCCCGCTCGATCCGGCGCTGGAGCTGGACGGGCTGCAGACGTGCCCCGAACAGGCGTGCGCTGGGCCGCTCGAAGATCCGTTCGAAGAACCGCTCGAGAGCGGCGAGGGGTCGCATGATGGGGGGCGGAGTCTAGCAGAGGCCCGCTCGCGTTCCGGCCGCACGGACCGGCGCCCGGTGCGCTCGGGCCGGCTCGCGGGAGGCTCCGAGGATCATCCGTCGCGGCGGCGCGGGACGTGCGGCCGAGGCCGGCGGATGGGCCCGCGCTATACTCTCGCCCCGTTCGGACGGCTGTCCGGGCGGTCGTGTCCTGCGTGACCCGAGGGGCAGATGCCCGAGATCCTGACCGAATCCTTCTGCGAACGGTGTGGCACGCGCTACACGTTCCAGTCGGGCACGCGGCGGATCGCCCGGATCGGCACGATCCGCGTGCTCTCCACGGGCCTCAAGAAGTTCGTCACGAGCGACGACACGTCGTTCGACGAGGCCCTCGCGGCCGCCCGCAACGAGCGGGAGCGCGACCTGGCGGCGAACCAGCTCGACGCGTTCCACAAGACCTTCAACTTCTGCATGTCGTGCCGGCAGTACACCTGCGGGAACTGCTGGAACGATGCCGATGGGCGCTGCCTCACCTGTGCGCCACTGGCCGGACAGGAGATCCTCCCCGCTCCATTCCCGCAGCCCGGGTCACGCGGTGGACGAAACGGCGGTGAGACAGACACCGTCTTCGACGCCGCGCACGTCGACGATGATCTTGTCTGGCCCACCACGCAGCTTCGTCGAGCCAGCGTGGCAGAGCACCCCGCTTCGACGAGCCCGGGGAAGGGGGAGGTTCCGGGTTTCGCCGCCCGAGATGAAGAGACGCCGGCACCGCAAGCCACCCCGTCGACGGATGACACGGCCGCCCACGCGCCGACGGGGGCTGTGGGGAAGCCTGCCGAGCTGCAGGAGACCGTCACGGATCCAGATCTCGCCGCCGTGTACGAGGCTGTCGGGGACTACGAAGCGGTCGATGAGATCGAGGCCATCGCGGCGCTCGACGCACCGGTCGAGGGCCAGCCGGCCGCCGCGGCACCGCCCGAGGTGGCCGGGATGGTCCAGCCGCCGATGGCAGCCCGGTCTGAAGCGACGAGCGAGACGCCCGAGAAACATGGCAGTGGCTGGACCATCGGCGATGTCGCCGCCGCCGCCTCCGCTCGCACGGCGGGGCTGCTTGGTCGGTTCCGTCCGGGACAGAGCGGCGACGTCGAGGCCGAATCCGCCGAAGTGGCGGGTGTTTCCCCTGAGCGGGGCGCGCCGGAGGCGAAGGCGGAGGCCGAGGAGCAGCCGCAGGCGGCGCGGGTCGCCGAGCGGCTGGAGGCCGAGCGGCGCGCGGCCGAGGCGGAGCAGCAGGCGGAGGCCGAGCGGCTGGAAGCCGAGCGGCTCGCGGCCGAGGCGGAGCATCAGGCGCAGGCAGAGGCCAAGCGCGTGGAGTCGGAGCGGGTCGCGGCTGAGGCGGAGGCCGCGCGAGTGGCGGCCGAAGCAGAGGCCGAGCGGGTCGCGGCGGCCAAGGGCGTTGCGGCCGAGGCGGAGCGGGTCGCGGCGGCCGAGCGCCTGGCGGAAGCCGAGCGAAAGGAAGCCGAGCGCCTGGCCGAGGCCGAGCGACAGGAGGCCGAGCGGGTCGAGGCGGAGGCGGAGGCGGAGGCCGAGCGGCTTGAGCAGGCGCAGCGGCTCGCGGCAGCGGCCGCCGAGCGCGTCGCGGCCAGGTCGGAACGGGATGAAACACTCGCTGATCCTGAACGCGCCACGTCCGCCGAGCGTCCCCCGATCGCCGCTGCACCAGCTCCCGCCGTTCCGCCTTCCGAAGCGAACCGGGACGAGGATCGAGTCAAGGTCCCTGCCTGGCAGATGGTCGCGCCGGACATCCCCTCGACGGACAGACGCGCGCCCGCCGAACCGCAGGCGGCGGCCGCAGTTTCCGGAGCGGCCCAGCACGCGTCGACGCCGCAGTGGCCGGGCACACCCCGGAGGGCACCGGAATCGCGCCGTTTCTCAACGTCAGGGCCGTCGAAAAACCCTTCCGAAAGCCTCTGGGCGGCGTCTGCTCGAGAGGTCCTCTCAGCCTTGAGGCCCGGCACGCCCTCAGCGCCGGCCGTGCAGACCTGCGTCTCCTGCGGGTTGTCGCTCTCCGCCACGGCGCGCTTCTGCCGTCGCTGCGGCACGCGTCAGGACTGATCGCGGCGTAACCGACCGGGGTCGCCGAGGGCGCGCCGAATTCGGGAACGGCGCCCCAAGCCAGCTGCGAGCACCTCCGGCTCTACTGGCCGTGATCGCACTCGTCCGGCATCACGATGGCGGCCGGGCCGATGCTCGCCGGCTGCCACGTCGCTCCCGGCAAATCAGAAGGCCGGCCTACGCCGGGCCGGCCTTCTGCCTGCGGAGCCTGGCGGGAGCGTCTCCCGCTCGATCTGCCGCTTTACGGGTCCTGGAAGATGTAGAGGCCCGAGTCGCGATCGCTCGCGAGGATGTACGTGACGCCGTCGCGGACGAACGTCTCCACACCCCAGAAGTCGCTGCCATCCGGGGCAAGGAAGCCACCGACCTCCACGAGCGAGCAACTGCCCGTGTCAGCCGGATCCGTGCACCGGATCTGGATGGCGCGGACCCCGCCCGAGTAGTACGACAGGTAGGCGAGGCTCGGGTCGAGCGGATCGACCGCTACCTCGTGAACCGAGAGGTCCCCGTAGTCTTCGGCGAACGCCGGATCGAGCGACTCCGGGATCGCGTACTGATCGAGCTCCTCCAGCGTGGCGGCGTCGAATAGCCGCACATAGCCCCAGCCGTCGAAGACGGGCGTGACGCCCGTCACGACATCGCCGATGGTCCCGACAACGATCGCCGCTCGCTGGCGTGTGGCGTCCAGGCAGGTGGCCAGGTCGAACGGCTGGTCGAAGAGGGCAAGACCCGTCTCACGACCGACGAACAGCACCGGCAGGGCTTCGTTCTCGAGGAACGGCTCGAAGATCGCCTTGCAGGCGTCTCCCCCCTCCCGGTTCATGATGATCACGGCCTCGTAGCCATCGGCGGCGACGACGTTCGCGACCTTCTCCTCGAAGGTGCACAGTCCCCGCTCGACAACCGCAATCTGGGCGGTGCCCACGTCCGGCGCCGTCGGGACAGCCGTGTCGCCGTTGCAGGCGCGACCGACGAAGACGGTGGTGCCGGACACCGCTTCGGCTGCGTCCACGGCCGTCTGCGTTCCAGGCTTGGCCCAACCCGCCGTGTCATCGTTCGTCTCGACCTGGAGGCGGAATGGCGAGAAGTCCTCGTCCGTACCGATGATGAAGCGATCATCCGCGGTGAACTCCGCCTGGTGGGCGTTGCCCTCGGGCGGGCTGATGGACGGGAACAACTGGTCGAAGACCGCGTAGTCCGTGTCGCCGATGTATTCCGGGTTGGCGGGATCGTCGACGTCCAGCAGGACCCAGCCGCCGTCCCAGTAGGACAGCAGCATGACCCATGTCAGCACGCCGTTGACCTCGACCCGCTTGACCGTCATGTCGTGCAGGAACGAGTCGGTCAGCCCGAGCTCCGGCTGGTTGACGCCGAAGTCGTTCAGGTCCAGCTCCGCGATCAGCAGCGGCTTCTTGGGGTTGGTGATGTCGAAGATGTCGACGTCAGCGAACTCCATCTCGTCCTGGGCGACGAGGTAGGCGCGGTCACCGGCATCCCAGATGAAGACGCTGTGCGTCTGGTTGGCGTCGCCACCCTTGGCCTTTGCGCCGTCGATGGTGCGGTCGCCGAAGTTCTTGGCGAGCTTCACGGGCTTGAGCGGGTTGGTGACATCCCAGAGGCTGAAGCCGGCCTTGTAGTTCTTGCCGCAGGCCTCCTCGTTGACGGCCAGGATGTCGCCGGAGAAGTAGCTGGTCGTGACGGTGACGACCTGCATCCCCTCGCCGGGCCGGGTGTCCTGGTGCATCGGGATGAATCCGACCTCGACCGGGTTCGCGAGGTCGGTGATGTCGATCACGTAGACCCCCGCGTCAGGGGTCGTTCGGCCGCCGGTCTCCGGACCGGCGCAATCCTCGGCGCCCCAGTTCGCGAGATAGGCGTACTGGCGGCCATCGCGCATCGGGCCGACCGCCACGTCGGCGATGATGTCGTCCTGGGCGTCGTGAACCGCGACGCTGCCCAGCAGCTGGAGCTTGCCCCAGTCGCCGTCCGGCAGGAGATCTGCGGGCATATC
>JACDAV010000224.1 GCA_013695255.1 Chloroflexota bacterium | reverse complement strand
CAGCTGTGGCTGGGCTCCCGGACCGGCATCGGCTTCACGATCGGGGCGCTGGCGGGACTCGTCTCATTCGCACTGGGCCCGCTGGCGATCCTGCCGACGATCTCGAAGCTCGATGCGATCGGCGCATCGCTGGCCGCGGACCACCGGCCGCCGACCCCGGAGGAGTTCTCGACGATCCAGGCGCTGCAGGCCCGGCTCAGGACGGTCGGCAAGGTCGACCTCCTCTTCCTCGCCATCGCGGTCCTGTTCATGGCGACGGCGCGGTACCTCGGATGAGCGGCTCCTCCGCCACGGCGCTGACGCCGCTCGCCTGCGACCTGCTCTCGCGGGCCCGCGTCGTCTGGATCGGCACGAGCCGGCCCGACGGGCGACCGCATCTCGTGCCGGCCTGGTTCGTGTGGGATGGGACCGAGGTCGTGGTGCTGTCACGTCCGGGGGCGGCGAAGGTGTCGCTCGTCCGGCGCGACGGGCGGGTGATGCTCGGGTTGATGGACGGCGACCTCTTCGACGGCGAGCTGATCGAAGGGGAGGGGCGGGTGGTGGAGGCGGCGACGGACGACCTCCGCGAGCGCATTGCCGACAAGTATGGCGACGCCATCGGCCGGCACGGCTTCACGCCCTCCAGTTTCATGAGCACGTTCGCGACGGCGATCCGGATCCGCCCGAACCGAGCGCTCGACTGGGGTCGACGCGAGCAGGCGCAGCGCGGCGCCCGCCTGGCACTTGCCCCCGTCTGAGCAGCACCCGGGCCACGCAACGAGGCAACGCGCAAGCCCGCTGCAAGCCCCACCGGTTCCCCCGTACTCGGATCGGTTACGGTTCGCCGGGACAGTAGTTCCAAACGCATCGCACCGCGTCCGCGACGCATGTCCTGGAGGAGCGCCCAATGCCCACCGTCCCGATCCAAAACTGGGGAGACGCGGTCTTCCTCGCGGTCTCCAACACGCTGAACAACTTCCTGTCGGCCATCCCGCAGGTGCTCGGCGCGCTGATCATCATCATCATCGGCTGGCTGATCGCCTCGGCTCTGGCGAGGCTCGCCACCGAGCTGCTGCGCCGGGCCGGTGCAGACCGCCTGATGGCGACGCACGGGTCGTCCGTCTACGGTCAGAAGAGCGCGCAGTTCAAGCCGAGCACGATCGTCGGCGAGATCGTGAAGTGGATCGTCCGCTTCGTCTTCCTGGTCGCCGCCGCCAACGTCCTCGGCCTGACCCAGGTGAGCCAGCTGCTCAACCAGGTCCTGCTGTGGATCCCGAACCTCCTCGTTGCGGCCGTGATCCTGCTCATCGCGCCGGTGCTGGCACGCTTCGTGCGCGGGGCGATCGAGGTCGGCGCCGGCCGTATGGGCTTCAGCAATGCCCCGCTGCTGGGCCGCGTCGCCGAGATCGCGATCATCGCGTTCGCGGTGATCATCGCCATCAACCAGATCGGCATCGCTGCCAACCTCGTCAACACCCTGTTCGTCGGCTTCGTGGCCGCCATCGCCCTCGCCTTCGGGCTGGCGTTCGGCCTCGGCGGCCGCGAGGTCGCCGCGCAGCTGACCCAGGAGTGGTACCAGGCGAGCCGCCAGACGGCCGAGCGCGTCCGGCAGCAGGCGTCGAGCGCGAGCTCAGCCGGGCAGGCCCGCCCGCAGGCCCAGCCGCAGCCCCAGCCGTCGCAGAACCCGCTGGGGTCCAGCCAGATGCCGGGCGGCGCCCGCCCCCGATAGGCCCCCGATCCGCGACCCGAGGCCGGCGGTGCTCCCGCCGGCCTCGGCATGTCCGGGTCCCCTGGAAGTCCGGCCCGCGCTGGTGTTGCCAACGTGATACACGGCTGACACCCGCACCCACCTGGCGCCGCTCGCCCCGCTGCAACGGCGCTGGGCTACGCTGGTGGGGAACCGGGAAGAGGGGGACGCATGATCGATCGCCTGAGGATCGCGCAGGTGGCGCCGCCACTCGAGCCGGTCCCGCCTCCGGCCTATGGCGGCACGGAGCGGATCGTCGGCGAGCTGAGTGCCGAGCTCCACGGGCGTGGGCACGCGGTGACCACGTTCGCGAGCGGCGACTCGGGGGTGCCCGGGTGCCTCGTGCCCACCGTTCCGCGCGCGCTCTGGCCGGCGGGCTTCACCGGCGACCCGGCACCCTGGATGATCGCCACCATCCAGACCGTTCTCGCGAGGGCCGCGGAGTTCGACCTGATCCACAGCCACCTCGAGTGGTACAGCTCGCTCCTCGCCGCGGCGTCGCCCGTGCCCGTCGTCACGACGTTCCACGGCCGCATGGACGTGCCGTGGGCGGCGCCGCTGCTTCGGGCGGATCGCGGGGCCCATGTGGCGATCAGCCGCGCGCAGGCGGACACGCAGCCTGACGCCCGCTGGGCCGCCGTGATCCACAACGGCCTGTCGCTGGCCGGGCTGCCCCTCGGCCGCGAGCGGGGCGACGGTCTTGCCTTCGTCGGTCGGATCGCGCCGGAGAAGGGCGTCGTGGAAGCGATCGACGTCGCGCTCCTGGCCGGCAGGCAGCTCCGGATCGCGGCCAAGGCGGGCTCGACCGCATCGGAGCGCGAGTACCTCGACGATGCGTTCCGCCCCGCGCTCAAGCGCGCCGGCTCGAATGTCGAGTGGCTGGGCGAGCTCTCGGTGGATGACCGGAACCGCCTGTTTGGCGAGAGCGCGGCGACCCTGATGACGGGCGGCTGGCCGGAGCCGTTCGGGCTCGTCGCGATCGAGTCGCTGGCCTGCGGAACGCCAGTGATCGCCCGTCCGGTGGGTGCGCTGCCGGAGATCGTGCGGGCCGGCCGCGACGGGTTCTTCGGCGACGACGTGGCCGGGCTGGCGGCCATGGTCGGCCGCGTCGGCGAGCTGGATCCGGCGGCCATCCGCGCATCGGTGATCGAGCGCTTCTCCGCCGAGCGGATGACCGACGAGTACGAGTCGCTCTACCGGAAGCTCCTCGAGCCAGGGCCGGGCCGACCGACCGCGCGCGCCGTCGGCCCCGCCGGCGGGTTCCGCGCGCGCCCGAACATCGCGGTCGCGACGGCCATGCCCGGGAGCTTCACGGGAGC
>JACDAV010000091.1 GCA_013695255.1 Chloroflexota bacterium | reverse complement strand
CCCGGCCGTCCACGTGCACCGTGCACGCGCCGCACTGGCTGGTGTCGCAGCCGACGTGCGTCCCGGTCAGGTCCAGGTCCTCGCGGATGACCTGAACGAGCAGCCGTCTCGGCTCGACCTCCAGCTGCCGCCGATCTCCGTTCACCACGAGCGAGATGTGCTCGGTCACGGCCGGGACCTCCTTCGGCGGCGACCCGATCGTGAGGCGACCGGGCGGCTGCACTGTCTTCTGTTGCGTGGCGCGGGAGCCTTTCCGGGCCGGCGGGATGGGCCGGCAGGGGGACCTCAGATGCTGTCACCCCGAGGGGCGCCGTGCAAGGGGAAATCGCCGGCACGGCCGCCGGCACCGGCCGGTAGTCGTGGCTCGGTGGGCCTGGTCGCGTGGCCGCGTGACCCTTGGGCGGCCCGCGGCATCCTGGCGGGCACGTGACCCTGCGGCCGCGTGACCCCGCGGCCCCGTGACCCTTGATTACGCCGCGGCATCAAATTCGACCCGAGCGTGCACGGCATCCGTCCCGGGCTGCATTCCGGGGTGCTCTGCCCTTCGTGCTCGCGCCTGAAACGAGTCAGGCGCGTACTAACGGATGACCCGGCCGCGCCTCACAGGTAAGTGCCCGACAAGCGGGCGGTGCTACACCACGCGAATGGATCGCATCAGCTTCGCGTGGCAGTTCGGCGCGACGGTCCGGCGGACCCGGCAGCACCTGGGCTGGAACCAGCGACAGCTCGCCGACCGAGTCGGGGTGAGCCAGCCATGGGTATCGAGGATCGAGCGCGGCACGACCGGGAGCCTCGAGTTCGCGGTGGTCGACCGGCTGACGGACGAGCTGGGCATTCGAATCGTGCTCGACGCGACTCCCGCCGCGGTGGAGGAGCGCCGGCTACAACGTGATCCCGCTCACGCGCTCACGATCGCGTATGTCGGTCGCCATCTGGCCCGGCACGGATGGTCCGTCCAGACCGAGGTCGAGGTGGGGTCTGGCCGCTTCCGTGGCTGGGCGGATGTCGTGGCGTTCCACGAAGAGACGGGCTGCCTCCTCCTCGTCGAGATCAAGACGGAGCTCCGCGACTTCGGCCGTCTTGTCCGGCAGGTCGGCTGGTATGAGCGCGAAGCGTGGGAGGCCGCGCGCTCGCTCGGCTGGCGCGCACGTTCGCTGCGAACCGCGGTCATCCTTCTGGCAACCGAGGCCAATGACGCATCGGTCCGCGAGTTCCGCGAGGGCTTCGCCCCGTGGGCGCCATCGGGAGCCGTCGCGTTGCTCGCGATGCTCGATGATCCGGCGAAGCCGTCGAGCGGCCGGTTTCTCGCCCTGGTCGATCCTCTCAGCCGGCGCGCCCGCTGGCTCGTCCGGACGCGACGTGACGGTCGCCGCTCGACGCTGCGCGACGGCGACTACGCCGGCTTCATGCGGCGACGACATCGACGAGGGCAGCCGGCGGGCATGGCCAACAGTCGGGTCCTTGCCCGACCGTGATTACGCACCCGCATCGAATTCCGGGTGAGCGTGCGCGGCAGGCGTCCCGGGCTGCGCTTCCGGGTGCGCCGCCCCTCGTGCTCGGGCCCGAAATGAGTCGCCACCGTAATCGCCTGCCGGCACCAGCCGGTAGTAGACCCCGACGTCCCGAACGTGTCGCCGGGCGAGCGAATAGATCACGTTGCCCGGAAACGGCTGCTGCGACCACGTCGCCCGGATGACCGACTCCCGCTCCGGACCCGCGAACAGCCGCACCGCCCGGACCGGCTCGACCGAGTCGTCCTCGAAGCCGAGCAGGGCCTTGCCAACCGCATCGAGGTTGCGCGTCCAGCCGGCCGGTCCGTTGGGATGTCCGACGTACAGGCGATCGTCGACGGTCAGCAGCGTGACCAGCGTCGAGCGGGCCGTGCCCGTCCGACGGCCGGAAACCCGAACCTCCACGCTGCGCGGCAGCATGGGCAGGCGAGCGCGCCAGGCGAGGCGCAGCAGCGGATCGAGCAGGCGGAGAAGGCGGTAGAGCGCCCGGAAGAAGAGGCGCCAGAGCATCGAGCGCACCGATTGCGGGAATGGCTGGGCGCTCGCGCGCGACGTCGCGGCGAGCCGGTCGGGCGTCGGATCGTAGCGCAGGCGCGCGCTGAGCGGCCCGATGACGGAGACGATCCGGTTCGGAGTCTGACGGCTCCGACCTCGCCGGCGCGCTACCCCGGTGGCAGCTGACTGCGTCCCGATGCTCCCAGCGCCGCGTCCTCGGCGGCGCCCACCGTCCCGTTGCGGCGCTGCTCCGAGCCGACGATCACGCCGGCCGCGATCACCACCACCAGCACCGCCACACCGAGCGCGGGCAGGACCATCGATCGGGCCGGGGCACCTCCAGCGCCCTGCCACAGGCTGCGGAGCGTCGGCACGCGGCCGGGCACGATCAGGAACCCGAGCCACAGGCCGGCCACCAGACCTCCGATGTGGGCCGCGTTGTCGATCTGCGGGACCGCCAGCCCGAACGCCAGGTTGATCAGGATCAGCGTGCCGAGCTGCCCGACGAACGAGCGGCTCTGCCGGTCGAGCACCGGGTGGTGCGTCCGCGACGCGGCGAGCAGGACGCCGATCAGCCCGAAGATCGCGCCCGACGCGCCAACCGCGAGGTTCCCCGCCCCGAACACGAAGCTGGCCACGGACCCGGCCGCCGCGCACACCAGGTAGAAGAGCAGGAACAGCCGCGACCCGTACATCACCTCGACGATCGGTCCGGCCAGGTAGAGCGCGTACATGTTGAAGAACAGGTGCAGCAGGCTTCCGTGCAGCAGCGTCACCGTCCAGAGCCGCCAGTACTCGCCGTCCGCCACCGCGACCTTGTCGAGCGCCAGCAGGTCGAACAGAAACGACCCATCGGCAGAGAAGGCGAGGAACGAGACGGCCACGGTCAGGCCGAGGATCAGCCAGGGCAGCGGAACGGCCGGACCGCTGCCCCGGCTGCGGGCGAAGTACCGGCGCGAGGCGCCCGCATTGCCGGTCTCCTTGGCTAGCCAGCCCAGGCGGTTCGCGATCTCCAGCTTGTCCGCCGCGGGCGCCCGGCGGTCCGCCTGGCGGTAGGCCGCAGTGGCGCCGTTGAGATCCCCGCTCCGCACGCGTGCGGCGGCAACCTCGCGCCAGGCGCGGTACGTGCTTGGCGTGTCGGGCAGCTCGAGGACCGACTCCCACGTCGCGACGGCCCCCTCGTCCTCGTCGAGGCGGTAGAGGGCCTGCCCGAGCCCCAACAGGGCTGCCGCGGTGACCGCGTGATCGCCGAAGCCCACCACGCGCCGGAAATGGATGGCCGCGTCGCGGTAGTCGCCCATGC
>JACDAV010000211.1 GCA_013695255.1 Chloroflexota bacterium | reverse complement strand
GTGAGCGTTCCGTCGGGCGGTCCGGCCGCGCCCCGACCCCGTGCCGACCCGGCTGCGGTCGTCTCCATGGCGCCTCAGGCCCGGTGCTGCTCCATCGTGGCCCGGAGCCGACGCGCGAGCCCGCGCGCGATCCCGACCGCGACGGGCGGGTTCTCGAGCAGCACGCGCTCGAAGTCCCACGATGCGAGCGCGAGGCAGCGTGTGGGCGACTCGGCCAGCGCCTGTGCCACCCGGGGCTCCCGATCGAGGACGGACATCTCGCCGAAGAACTCGCCCGGCCGGAGCGTCGCGAGGGTCGTCCCGTCACGGACGATCCGGACCCGCCCGTCGGCGATGACGAAGAAGCCGGTGCCGATCTCACCCTGCCGGGCGATGACGTGCCCGGCCGGAAAGTCGACCTCGGTCGTGCTCGAGGCGAGCAGCTCGAGCTGCGCCGCGTCGAGGCCGGTGAACAGGGGACAGCGTCCGAGCAGCTCGGTCCGCTCGGTCGTGACGGTCATCGCTCGAGCCTCCTGGAGTGCCTGCATCCTGCGCGCAGCGGCGCGGCGCGTCAACGATCCCGGGCGCATCCGGCAGGTCGGCCGGACCGTGTTGTTGGCAGGCGCCCCGGTGCGCCACAATGCGGCCCGAGGGCCCGGAGGACGGCAGGTGGCGGACAGCAACGAGATCGTCGACGCGATCGCGCGAATGACCCTGTTCGCGGATCTCGCGAACCCGCAGCTCGAGGCGGTTGCGCACCGGTTCGAGGAGCGCTTCTTTCCGGCCGGCGAGCGGATCCTCCGGCAGGGACTCCGCGGCTCCGGCTTCTTCGTGATCCTCGAGGGCCGCGCGTCGGTCGTCGTCGACGGCGACCAGCGCGCCGAGCTCGGCCGCGGCGACTTCTTCGGCGAGGTGTCGATCCTGCTCGGCGAGACGCCCGTCGCGGACGTGATCGCGATCGAGCCGCTGCGCTGCCTGGTGCTCGGCGCTCCCGATGTCGAGGCGTTCCTGCTGGGTCACCCGCCGGTCATGTACCGGATGCTGCAGGCACAGGCCCGGCGGCTGCGGAACGCCAACCGGTGGCGGAGCTGAGCGGATCGCGGGCGCGGCCATGACGGCCTCGGCCGATCGGCCCTTTCCGCCCGGCGAGTACCCGCTGGTCCTGATCGGGAGCGGTCCGGGCGCGCTCCAGCTGTCCTACGCCTTGGGCCGGCTGCAGATCCCGCACGCGGTCGTCTCGGCCGATCCGGCGCCCGGCGGCATGTTCCGCCGCTGGCCGTTCTTCCAGCGGCTCCTGTCGTGGACCAAGCCGTATGCGCCGGCGCCATCCGGCTCGCGCCTCTACGAGCGCTACGACTGGAACAGCCTCCTGGCCGAGGAGCCGGAGCACGCGGCACTGATGCCGCGCTTCATGGACGGCAGCTCCTATTTCCCATCGCGCCCAGAGATGGAGCGCAACCTCGCCGCGTTCGCCGCCGGCGCCGGCATCGCCGTCCGCTACGACTGCCGGTGGACCGGCACGCGGCTCGAGGAGGACGGCGACGGGCGGCGCTTCGTCCTCGAGACCACGGACGGCGAGTACCGCTGCGGGACGGCCGTCTTCGCCGTCGGCGTTGCAGAGCCCTTCGTGCCGCCGTCTCCGGGGCTGGATCTCGGCGCACACTATGCGGATACCCGGGCCGCCGAGACCTACGCCGGCCGGCGCGTGTTCATCGCCGGCAAGCAGAACTCCGGCTTCGAGCTGGCCACGGGGCTCCTGCCGTGGGCGCGGCAGATCACGCTTGCATCCCCCTCGCCGGCTCGTCTCTCGGTCAACACGCGCTCGCTGGTCGGCGTCCGGGCTCGGTACGTCCAGCCGTTCGAGGACCACGCGCTTGGCGGGGGCGTGTCCGTGCTCGATGCGGCGATCGAGCGCGTCGAGCGCGCGGCGGACGGGACGTTCCGGGTCTCGCTCCGACGGACCGACGGCGGGCCGGACGTCGCCCTGGAGGCCGACGACGTCATCGCGGCGACCGGGTTCACGGCGCCGCTGCTCGACCTGCCCGCGCTGGGCGTCGCGACCGTGGGCTCCAGCCGGATCCCCGCCCAGACGCCATGGTGGGAGAGCGCCTCGCTGCCTGGCGTCTTCTTCGCCGGCACGCTGACCCAGGGCGCCCCGGGCCTCAAGAAGCACGGCATGCCGTCGAACTCGGGGGCCGTCCATGGCGCGCGCTACAACGCCCGGGTCCTGGCGGGGCACCTGGCCCGAACCCGGTTCGGCCGGCCCGCCGGCGCTGCAACGATCGCCGGCCGGGAGCTCGGCGATCGCCTCGTCCACGAGGCCTCGACCAGCCCGGAGCTGTGGCATCAGAAGGCCTACCTCGCCTGGGTGGCGACCAAGGAGCCGGACGGCGGCTTCGCCGATCGCGGGCTCGCGCCGCTGGCCGATGCGCTCGACGCGGACGGGCCGGACGCCGTGATCCTGACCCTCGAGGCGGACGGCTCCGGCGCGATCTACCCCGTCGTCTACCTGCGCCGGGCCGCAGGGGTCGAGGAGCGGGTCTTGGATCCCGATTCGTTCCTCGCCTTCACCGGCCCCGGGCACCGGGCGGCCTTCGAAGCCGTGGCGCGCTCCGTGGCCCGGCCGCGGGCGAGCCGCTCCGCGAATCGAGTAGACGGAATCGGCTATTCGGCCGAACCATAGCCATTGACGGCTACCGCAAGGGTTGATAGCCTCTCACGGGTGACGCGGCTCGGGATCGTGGTGCTCGGCGACGTGATCGGCTCCCGGTTGGCGGGACCTGCCTCCTCTGCATGGCTGCGCCGCCTGTGCGCCGAGCTCGATGACGTGTATGGCGACGACCGCATCGCGCCCTTCGGCTTCACCCAGGGCGACGAGCTTCAGGGCCTGCTGCGCCCGAACGCGGACCCGATGCAGGCCGTGCTGCGGGCGAGCCTCCGCGAGCCGCGCCCACCGAGCATGCGCTGGGCCGTGGCCGCCGGCGAGATCGAGCCCGGCAAGGGCCCGGCGACGCAGCGCACCGGCCGAGCCTTCCTCACGGCCCGGGAGCTTGCGACCGCTGCCCGTCGGCGCCGGGACCGGCTTCTCGTGCGCTCCGGCGATCCGATGGCTGACCTGCTCCTCGACGACATCGCGCCGCTGCTCACCGTGCTGCTCGACGGCCTGACCGATCGCCAGCGCGCGATCGGTCGGCTGCTGGTGGTCGACGGCCTGCGCCAGGTCGATGTCGCCGACCGGCTCGACATCGCGCGCCCCACCGTCTCGGTGGCCGCGGAGCGCGCCCACGTGCGCGACATCGAGCGGATCAGCCGCGCGATCGTCGGGCTGCTGCGGCTGGGGATCGAGGGGCTGGTGGATCCGATGTCGGCGCGTACGGGCGGCCTGCAGCCGGCATGAGCAGCGACATCGTCCTCGTCCTCGCCTGGTTGATCTTCGCCCATCTCGTCGCCGACTTCGTGCTCCAGACCGACGCGATGGTCTCGGACAAGCGCTCGAGCGGCCGCCGCGCCTGGCGCGGCCTTGCCACGCACGGGGCGGTGGTCGGGCTGTGCACGGCGCCGGTCGTGGCGATCTTCGGGCCCCGCGGGCTGCTGCTGCTCGGCATCGTCA
>JACDAV010000198.1 GCA_013695255.1 Chloroflexota bacterium | reverse complement strand
TCCTGCGGGAGTCGGACTTCGCGACCGCCGCACGCGTCGTGGGCCTGCGCGATACGGCCATCGTCACGCGGCACATCCTGCCCAACGCGATTGCACCGCTGCTCGTCTACGCGAGCCTCGGAGTGGCCTCCGCGGTGCTGCTCGAGGCGGGCCTCAGCTACCTCGGCCTCGGCGTCCAGCCACCCACGCCCAGCTGGGGCAACATGCTCAACGCCGCGCGCTCCGTCACGACCCTCGAGCGCAATCCGTGGCAGTGGATCCCGCCGGCGGTGGCGACGGTCATCTTCGTCCTGTCCGTCAACTTCGTCGGCGACGGCCTGCGGGATGCGCTGGATCCGCGGGGCTCCAAGGAGCGCTGATCGGGCCCAGACCGGATGATCGTCGACTCCCACGCCTACTGCTTCACGGCCCCGGACACGCTCGCCGGTCATCCGACCGTCGACGCGCATCTGGGCCTCTGGCAGTGGGCGTACGGCCAGCACCATCAGCCCGCCTTCCGCGTCCGCGATCGCGCTCCGGGCGACGCGGCCGTGCTTCTCGAGGCGACCGAGGAGGCCGGGCTGCGGCTGGCGCCCGGTCGCGACTTCCGGGTCGATCGTGAACAGGGGCGTCTCGTCTGGACGGTGGAGGGCGAGGACTACACGAAGCACTTTCTGCCCCCGAACACGCTCGAGTTCGGGCCGGGCGCCCTGATCGGCGAGATGGACTACGCGGGCATCGACTGGGCGCTGCTCCACGCCGATGCCACGCTGTCGAAGGATGTGGCCTACCTGGCGTCGTGCGTCCGCGGCCATCCAGAACGATTGCGCGCGATGGGTCCCGTGGACGAGTGGCGCATCCCGACGGAGCCCGACGCCGTCATCGGCCAGGCGGTCGAGGCGATCGAGGTCCACGGCCTGCACGCGCTCAAGGTCATCCCGGCCTATGCCTACCGGATGGTCGGGGCGGAGGGCTTCGACCAGCCCGCGTGGCGGCCGTTCTGGGATGCCGTGAGCCAGCTGGACGTGCCGATCTTCTTCACGCTCGGTGCGAAGCCCGGCTCGACAGACCCGCGCCAGGGGTTCCTCGACGAGATGTGGACGCTGGTTCGCTGGATGGATCGCTATCCCGACGTGCAGGCGAGCATCACCCACGGCTTCCCGTGGCGGGACCTGGTCGTGGATGACCGCATCGAGGTGCCCGGCCCCATGTGGGGTCCGTTCCGCGACCGGCCCAACCTGTCGATCGAGGTCAGCTTCCCGGTCCGCATCGGGGACCTGTTCGACTATCCGTGGGCCGCCTGCCAGCCTGTCCTCGAGGCGATGGTGGATCACATCGGCACGGATCGGCTCCTGTGGGGCACGGACATGCCGTTCCAGAACCGCTTCTGCACGTACCGCCAGTCCCGGGCCTGGATCGAGCGCTACTGCACCTTCCTCGATGCCGCCGAGATGGCGCAGCTCATGGGCGGGACGACCGCCCGGTTGCTGCGCATCCCGGCCATCCGAACTGCCCCGCTACGCTCGCGATCGGCGGGCGACGATCCCCATCCTGAAGCGTGAGGCCAGCATGGCACAGCGTCGCAGCCGCCCCCAGGCGTTCTCCATGTCCCGGGCGGATGCCAGGCTGAACAACCCGGCGTCCAGATCGGTCCGGCTCGTGACGCCGGAGTCGACCGGCCAGCAGCGGCTGTACGCCGGGGCGTTCTGGTCGGATCCGGACGCGGATGCCGGCTGGGCGTTCGTCCCCGACGACCCGGACATGCACTCGATGGCCGGCGGGATCCCCCATCTCGGCGACCACGACGAGGTCTACCTGTGCCTCGCCGGACGCATCCGCGCCGACTGGGAGGGCAATGGGGAGCGCGGCTGGTTCGTGTTCGGAGCCGGCGACGTCGTCCATTGGCCCGCGGGGTACACGATCCGGAACCGGGTGATCGGCGATGAGCCGGCGCACGTCTTCTGGGTCATGAGCCCGGCGCCCGAGTGGATGATGCCGCTGACCGATCCGGAGCCCGGCGCGGACTGAGCCGGCAGCTTCAGGAGATCCCGAAGAGGCGAGCCGCGTTGTCCCAGTAGACGCCCGGCTGGTCGGCTCCGGGGATCTGGGCGTCCTGGTACGTGCCGAGGACGAAGGCCGGATCGAGCAGGGGCGCGTCCGTGCCGAAGAGAATCCTCTCCCGCGGGATGGTGCGCAGGAACTGCCGGACCGTCGGCAGGTGCGCGAAGCTGCTCGACATCTCGGCGTAGAGGTTGTCCGCCTGCCGCGCGATCAGCGCGCCTTCGAGGTTGGGAAAGCCCAGGCCGGCGTGCGCGATGATGATCGGCAGGCGGCGATGCCGCCGCGCGATCCGGAGGAGGTGCTGATCCCAATCCGGTCCGTCGTTGTGGATCTTGACCGGCCGGCCATGGTCGGCGAGGACCTCGAACAGGGCCGCGATCTGCGGACTGCCGGTGTGCCGTGCGGACCACTGCGTGTGGACCTTGACCCCGACGATGCCGGGTGCGTCGCCCCAGCGGCGGAGCTGATCGCGTGAGGCGTCGATGTGGTTGGGGTCCGCGACGAGGTAGCCCAGGCGATCCGGCATGCGGGCGCAGCCCTCGACCGTCCGCCGGTTGCCGGCCTCGAGATCCGCGGCGATGGCCAGGACGCTGGAGGCGACCGCATAGCGCGTGCCAGTGCGATGTGCGAGCTCCGGCATGAGCGCGTCGTCGTCGAGATCCGGCACGTCCCACGGCAGCGGGCCGCTGTGCGTGTGGACGTCGAACGCCCGCTCCGGCCGAACGACCTCGGGCAGCTCCAGCGGGCCGGTCGGCAGGCCGAACAACCGGGCCGCGTTGCCGGCCAGGATCGATCGCTTCGCTTCCTCCGGGATGGCCGCCGACAGGATCGCGTTCAGCGACGACTGGATCGCTCGGAGCGGCGATCCGGTCCCCAGGAGCACCCGTTCCGCGCCGATTACTCCCACGGCCGTCTCGATCGCCCGGAAATGCGCCATCGAGCTCGTGTCGAGGTGCAGATGGTCGTAGCGGCGCCCGGCGGCCAGGTCCTCGACCGATGTGGTGTAGTGGCTGCCGACGAGGACGACGGGCACGCCGAGGCCCTCGGTCGCGGCGCCGATGGCCGTGGCCGATCCCCATCCCGAGATCGGCACGAACAGGGGCCGCCCGGTCCGGGCCGCCGCCCGCACGACCGCCTCGGCGGCCAGACCGCTGCCGGGGACTGCTCGGCCTTCCAGCCAGAACCCCGCCACCCGAGCGGCCAGCCGGGCAGCCCGATCCATGTCGCCAGTTCGGTCGACTGACAGGACCGCCACCGGGACGAGGCCGGCGTCGTCCTCGCATGCGTCCAGCAGGGCCCGGTTGCCGAGCTCGCTCTCGCCCACCAGGGCGGTCCGATGGCGGACGAGCGAGTACTGGATGCCGTGCGCCCGGGCTTCCCGGGTCACGTCCTCGATCGGGGCGCCACTGGCGCCCCCGAAGCGCGGGCCCAGCTGGGCATTGACGTCGATGTAGCCGTGGGCCGGGAACCCGGCACTGGCGTCCGCTGCGCCTCGGGGCGATGCGAAGGTGGTCGTCATCGCGGATCGAGCCGAACGCGTCGGCCGGTCCGCGCGGATTCGTAGGCCGCGTCGATGACGTCGAGCGCGCGGATGAGCGCGTCCAGCGGCGCCGCGGTCGCGCGGCCCTCTGCAATTGCGCCGAGAAGATCGGCCACGGCCGCGCGGCCCTCGGCCCCGTAGCCCGGAGTCGCCGGCACGGCGAAGTTCCGGTGCGACTCCACCAGGATGCCGTCGTCGCCTCGGGTCAGGACGACAAGGTCGTGGTCGAGGCCGAGCTCGACCGAGGCGTCGAGGCCGCGCAGCGCGAGGCGACCGCGATAGCCGGGGGCCGGCAACGCGTACGCGTGGTGGATCGTGCCGACCCCGCCGCCGGCGAATCGCAGCGCAACGGAGATCACGTCCTCCACCTCGAGGCCGGCATGGCCGACGCTGCCAGCCATGGCGCCCACCTCGGTGATCGCCTCGCCGGAGAGCCACAGCAGCGCGTCGACGTCATGAACACCGAGCCAGCTGAGGATCCCGCCGCCGCTGCGCTGACGGTCGAACAGGAGGTTGGCCGGGTCGCGGACAGCCACCGATGACGTCGCGAAGACCGCTTCGGCGGCGATCAGGCGTCCAAGGCCACCCGCGGCGACGAGCTGATGCGCCGCAACCGCAGCGGGCGCGTACCGGCGGGTGAGGCCGACGACGACCCGGACGCCGGACGCCCGCACCGCCTCGGCGGCACGCCGGGCATCCCGGCCAGAGCGCGCCGCCGGCTTGTCGACGAGCAGGTGGATGCCGGCCGAAGCCAGCCGCTCGATGGCGTCCGGAGCGTCCGCGTTGGGCAACGTCACGAGGGCGAGATCGAGCGCGTGTCGCTCGATGAGCTCGTCGAGCCGCGTCTCGACCGGCAGGTCCCGGTACCGCGGACCAAGCGCGGCGAGCAGCGCCGGGTCATGGTGCGGTGGGGCGAGGGTCTGGCCAAGCTCGGGATCGGGATCGTAGAGCGCGACGATCTCCAGCTCGTCCTCGAATCCCTCGAGGGTCTCGACCCAGCCGGTGACGTGGTAGTGGGCGAGGCCGACGACGCCGACGCGCAGGCGGCGGCCGGCGGCCCCGCGGCCGGCGGCCCCGCCGCCGGGACGGCCTCCGCCACCGGTATCCGGTTCGCTCATGCCTCGCCTTCCGACCGCGTCGCCGTCATGGTCGGCAGCCTAGCGTGTCGTCCAGATTGTCGACAATCTGCATTGACACCCGGCGCGACGCATGCCGATACTCGGCTCGTGGTGGGGCGCGGATCCCGAGGCTTCCGGGGGCGGCCGGACCCTGCCGTCAACCGGAGACGCTGCTCACCCCGGTCGATACGCGAGCGTCGCCCGGACGTTCGCCAGGATGGCTGGCATCACCTGCCGCAACCCATCCTGATCGAGCGATCGGACGAGGTCGGCGTGGCCTGCCTCGGCGAGCATGGCCGGCACATCCGCCAGGCGGCTGGAGATCCAGGCGAATGGATCCTGCTGGATCGCGGCGTCGGCGACGCGGGCACATGGTGTGAGACCGATGAACGTCGGGTGGTAGTGCGCGGCATCGAACGGCGCCCCGCCACCGACCTCGCTGAAGAGGTCCGCCCGCCACAGCGGTTCCTCGATGGCCCAGAAGACGGCGTCGCGCCGGGGGACGGGCGGCGGCACAGGCGCCGGGAACGTCCGGACTCGGCGCAGCTGCACGCGGCAGCCCGACTCGCGGGTCCCATCAGCCTGCGACTCCTCCCAGTACTCGGTCGTCACCGCGATCGCCCCGAGGATCACCGCGGATCTCACCACCCACCTCCCGCCTGCTCCCCCACCGGTGACGACAGCCGCCGCCGGGGCTCCCCACTCTAGCCTCCGAGGATCGCTTCCACCCCATGCACCGACGGCTGCCTCACCCAGCCGACCTGCCCCGCCCGCACATCCCGCGCCTTGGCCGGCCACCGGGCCGTACCTCGATGCCGGACGCCATCCACAACGCACGGATCACGCGTCGGGACGCGATCGCGATGGGGGTCGTCGCCGCGGCCACCACCTACCTGCCGGTGCTGGTCGCGCGCCTCGGCGGGTCCGCCTTCGACATCGGGTTGCTGACGGCCGTTCCCGCCGTCGCGGGGTTCACCCTCGCGATCCCGATCGGGCAGTACCTCCAGCGAAAGGCCCGCGTGGTCGCCTGGTACAGCACGGCGCGGTTGGTCGCCCACCTGTCCTACGCATCGATCGCGCTGGCGGTATTCCTCGCACCGCGGGAGGCGGTCGTCCCGCTGATCGTCGCGATCTGGGCGATCGCCGCGGTCCCCGCGACGATGGGCGCCGTGCTGTTCCCGATCGTCATGGACGGTGCCGCGGGTCCGCACGGCCGACTGGAGCTCATGAGCCGGCGCTGGTCGATCATGGGCATGACGACGGCCATCACCGTCTCGGCCACCGGCCAGTTCCTGGACCGGATCGCCTTTCCGGGGAACTACGCGATCGTGTTCGTGGCGTTCACCGTGGCCGGCCTGGCCAGCTACCACTTCTCGCGCCAGTTCCACATCCCACGGGTCGAGCCGCCGGCGGCGGACGAGGGGGAACGGTCCGCCGCCAGCCGGATCCGCGGCGGTCTGGCGCTGGTTCGCAGTAAGCCGGCCTTCCTGCGCTACAGCGTGCGTCAGCTCGTGTACGTCGCCGGCACCCGGCTCGCCACGCCGCTCATCCCGCTGTACTACGTCACGATCGTTGCCGCACCCGACGCCTGGATCGGCATCATCGCCACCGGGCAATCGCTCGCGTTCCTCGCCGGCTACCAAATCTGGCGCCGCCAGTCGCGCGTCCGCGGCACGCGCATCCTGCTGCTCGTGGTCCTGCTGGTCTCGTCGCTCTACCCCGCGGCGCTGTCGCTGACCGATCAGCTCCTCGTCGTCGCGACACTCGCCACCGTGGCCGCGTTCTTCACGGCGGGCGTCGACCTGATCCTGTTCGATGAGCTCATGCGGACCGTGCCGCGCCAGCACGGGGTCGCGTTCGTGTCGATCGATACGACCCTCGTGAACCTGGCGACGATCGTCGCACCACTGATCGGGGCGGCCGTCGCCGGCCTGGCTGGGATCGAGGTCGCTCTCCGGATCGCGGCGATCATCAGCCTGTGCGGGGTGGTGCTGTTCGTCCAGGAGGCGCGGCGCCGGAACCGGGCCGCACCCGCCGGAGGCGTGGCCCCGGGCGCGCCGGCTCAGGTGTAGCGGGCTCGGCGCTCCACGCTCGTCAGCTCGCCGCGGCGAACCGCTTCCGCCACTTGGCGCAGGTCGGCCACGTACCGGTCGACGTACGGCTCGTGGCCGGGAGACTGCATGTACCGCAGCGCCGGCACGGGCTGGCTGTCCGCGTACACGATCCAGCCGCGCTCCTCCATGCCCTTGCCGATCGCGAACATGTCGAGGGTGGTCGAGGTGACGGCGAAGACGGACATGACCGGTGTGCCCATGACCTCGAGGCCCTCGATCGACTCGATGGCCGCCCACCAGCGGTGCAGGTAGTCGAGCGTTCGCCTGGTCCGGTCCAGGTAGCCAGCCTCGCCCAGATAGGTCATCACCGCCCAGGCAGCGGCGATCGCCCCGCCCGGGCGCGTGCCCGTCATCGACGGCGTCACGTACCAGTCGTCCGGCCGCGTCCCCCCGCCGAAGCGGAACGGCTGGTGCTCGAAGACGTCCTGGTCGCGCGACATGATCAGCGAGGCGCCCTTGGCGGCGTAGCCGAACTTGTGCAGGTCGGCCGAGATCGTCGTCACACCCGGGACGCGGAAGTCGAACCGCGGGACGGCATAGCCCAGCTTCTCGACGAATGGCAGGAAGAAGCCGCCCACGCACGCGTCGACATGGAAGCCGATGTCGCGCTCCGCCGCGAGCGGGGCGAGGTCCGCGATCGGATCGACCATCCCGAGCGTCAGGCTGGGAGCCGACGCGACGAGCAGGACAGTGTCCGCGTGCACGGCGGCGCGGTAGCGCTCGACATCGATCTGGTAGTCGGGTCCCAGCGGAACCTCGGCCAGCTCGAGGCCGAAGTAGTGGGCGGCCTTGGTGAAGGCCGGGTGGGCGGATTCGGGCACGACCATCTGGGGCGTCGCGATCCGGGGATGGAGCCGGCGGGCGCGGTCGCGCGCGGACTTGACGCCCATGAGGATCGATTCCGAGCCGCCCGAGGTGATGCTTCCCACGGCCTGCGGGCCGTGGAAGAGGCCCGCGGCGTAGTCGATGACCTCCCGCTCGAACCGGGCGAGGCTCGGGAACGTGCCGGGAAGCAGGCCGTTGGTCGAGAAGAAGCGGAGGTACGCGTCCCTGGCGACCTCGAGCACGTCGTCGCCGGCCGGGTAGTTCGTGCCGGTCGCCAT
>JACDAV010000192.1 GCA_013695255.1 Chloroflexota bacterium | reverse complement strand
GTCGCACCAGCGCCGGAGCACCTCGTCCTTGCGGCGGACCTCGTCCGGCGAGCCGCCGATGTTCCAGGCGTCGGCGAAGCGGGCGACCGTCCGGAGCGTCTTCTTCTCGCCGCCGCCACCGATCAGGATCGGCAGGCGGTCCTGCACCGGCGGTGGAGCGTTGCGCACCTCACGGCTCCGGTAGTGCTCGCCGCGAGCGCTGACGGGTCGCCCGTCCAGCATGCCGCGCATCACCTCGACCGCCTCATCGAGCCGGTCCAGCCGCTCGCCGAACCCGGACCCGAAGTCGATGCCGTACGCCTCGTGCTCCGTCTCGAACCAGGCGCCGCCGATGCCCAGGACGGCCCGACCGCCGGACAGGTGGTCGAGCGTCGTGGCCATCTTCGCGGTGAGTGCCGGGTTGCGGAACGTGTTCGCCCCGACCATCAGGCCGAGGGTGGCGCGATCCGTGACGGCCGCCATCCCGGCCAGCGTGAGATAGCCCTCGAAGATCGGTCCGTCCGGCGACCCGGCGATCGGATACAGGTGATCCCAGGTCCAGATCGAGTCGTAGCCCAGCTGGTCCGCGCTGGCGGCGGCGTCGATCATCGGCTGCCACGGGGTGTACTGCGGCCAGATCAGGACGCCGAGCTTGAACGGGCGATCGGACATGGGGAACCTCCTGGCGGGTCTCGGGGCGTGGGTCGATGGTCATGGGGCCGGGCTTGCAGGCGTGGGGCATCGACGGCTCCCGACCTTCCATCTGCCCACCCGCGTCCCTGTTGCTCCCCGCGCGGCCCCCGTGACTCCGTAGGATGTCGGGCGATGGCTGACCCGGACGACCAGCGCTCCCCGCCGCTGGCCGGCCAGCCGCCCGTGCCGCTGCCCGCCTACGGCCGCGGGTCCCTCGGCGAGGTGGTTCCGTCCCTGCTCGCGGGTCTTGGTGCTCCCGGGACGAACCTGCTCGGCGTCCCACCGGTGCGGGCGGCCCTGCTGCTCGTGGTCGACGGGCTCGGCTGGGAGTTGCTGCACGCGCATCCAGACGACGCGCCATTCCTGACGACGCACCTCGCGGGAGCCCGGTCCATCACGTCCGGCTATCCGTCGTCGACCGCGACCAGCCTCGCGATGCTGTCGACCGGTCGGCCGCCGATCGCCCACGGGTTGATGGGCTACACCATGGCCGCTCCGGGCCTCGGCCGGGCCATGAACAACCTGACATGGGCGACGCACGGTGCCGAACCGCGGGATCTGCGGGACGTGCTCCCGCCCGAGTCCGTCCAGCCGCTTCCCACGGTCTTCGATCGAGCGCGCCGGGCCGGCGTCCGGATGACGGCACTCGGGCCGCGGGAGCACGTGGGCTCCGGGCTGACCCATGCGGTCCTCCGCGGCGGGACCTACGAGCCGGTCGATGGCCTCGAGGAGCCGGCAGCGATCCGGGCGGTGGCGGCAGGCCTCCGCGACGAGGGGTGCCCGACGGCGGTCTACACGTACGACCCGGTCCTCGACGGTGCGGGTCACCGTCACGGCCCGGGATCCGACGCGTGGCGCGCGGCGCTCCGCCGGATCGACCGGATCGCGGCCCGGTTCGCGGCTGTGGTGCCGCCGGACGGTCTGCTCGCCATCACCGCCGACCATGGGATGGTCGACCTTGCGCGCCCCGGTTGCGAGCGGATCGAGATCTCCGAAAGGCCGGAGCTGGCCACCGGCGTCCGATTCCTGGCCGGCGAGGCGCGCGCTCGCCACGTCCACGCGCATCCCGGGAAGGCAGGGGGCGTCCTCAGCCGCTGGCGGGAGGCGCTGGCGGAGGTGGCCTGGGTGGTGTCCCGCGACGAGGCGATCGACGGCGGCTGGTTCGGACCGCCGGATCAGCTGCGCGCGGCCGTGCGGGAGCGGATCGGCGACGTCGTCTGCGCGGCCTTCGGACCGGTGGGCGTCTTCCAGCGGCTGGTCGACCCCGGCGAAGCATCGCTTGCCGGACACCACGGGTCGCTCACCTCCGCCGAGCTCCTGGTGCCATGGATCGTCGTGCGCGGCTGAGACCTGGCCCTTCCGCCCGGGCGGGCCCTACTCGACGGTGACCCGGACAAGGCCGGGTTCGACTCCCTCCGCCGTCAAGGAGCCGATGTCGGGGAGGACGATGTCGAGGACCACCAGGTACGAGCCGGGTTCGGCCGGCACCTCGAGCCCGAGGATCCCGCGCTTCCGCTGGCCGGCGGCCATGCCCGCCGGCAGCTCGTGCTCGACGTCCGCTGGCAGCGCCGCCTCTGCACCACCGTCGAGGCTGACCCAGTGAGCGACCAGGCTGGCCGCGCTCGGCCGCTCCTCGAGACTGCGGTGGTTCGGCGTTCCCGCCTGGCCCCATGTCGCCCGGCCGACGTTGGCGACGGTCACCGGCAGCTTCAGCTTGCCGCTCGCCTCAGCCCTGGCGGTTGCCGCGACCTGGTACCGCGCTCCCAGCTCGCCGCTGATCCGGACGATGCCACCGGTGGCGAGCGTCTGCGTCGGCGCGTCGTAGGCCACGCCGGTCGGGTCATGGAGCGTCACGACCAGCCGGTATCGGCCGGGGCGGTCGGGAAGCGTCACGTCGACGACCATTCGGGTGGCGCCCACGGTCGCAGGGACCGGCTCCACGACATCGCCGATCCGTTCCGGCTCGATGTCCATCAGGCGGCTCCGTGACGGATCGTCCGGCGCGGCGGGTGGGGCGGACGAGCCGGGATCCGGGCTGCTCACCGGGGCGGGGGCGGCTGGGTCCGGACTCGCCGGATCGGGGCTTGCCGGCTCCTCCGGCTGGACGGGCTCGCTGGGTTCCTGCCCCGCCGTCCCGTCCTCGCCCGTCGACGGCTCGTCCACATCGATCGGATCCCAGCGAACGCCGACCGTCACACCGCGCAGGCCCGCGGGGTCGTCCGCCACGTACGGGAACCACAGGCTCGTCGACGCGCCGGCGACCGGGCGCTCCTTGAGGTACGGCGTCTCCAGCTGGAGACCGGTGCCGATCAGGGTCGGTTCGGCAGGCGGAGCCGGTGCATCGGCCGCGAGCGGGGAAGCCTGGAGCGCACCGGCGCCCACCCCACCGCGGTAAACGATCGAGCGGTAGAAGCCGCCGTCCGGCCGGTCGGGATCCATGGCGCCCGCGTAACCCGGGGACCGGGTGCTGTCGAACCCGAGCTCGTTGTCCTTTGCGTTCGGCGAGCTGCGCCACACGCTCTCGATGGACCGGTCGCCCGTGAGCAACCGCTGGACGTACCAGCCGGGTGGCGTGAACGCGTCCGCGACGACGGCGCCGGCCCCGGCCCGGACGAAGCCGGCCGCGTAGTTGTCGACCCGCTGGCGCGCCTGGTCGACCGTGCCCTCAGGCAGCCCGGGCTCCGTGTTACCGCTCGCGTAGCACAGGCGATGCAGCAGCACGACCGCGTTGTCCGCCAGGACGATCTCCGACGCGATCCGATTCTCGCCGAAGTATTGGTAGGCGTCATCGCCGCCACCCGCGACCGGGTTCAGCCCGAAGCCGTTCTGCGTCGTGCCGTAGAGAGAGTCGCGATACCGACTCGGCCAGCCGTTGCCGTGGCCGAGGTAGACCACGACCGCGGCTCCGTCGAGTGCCTGCTTCACCGCCGGCCAGGTGGCATCCGGCGAGTAGAGGCGGATCACGTTGGATGTGTGTCGCTCCGCGACGCGGGCCGCGTCCTCGGCCAGCTCCCGGTACTGATCCGTCGCCTGCCCGGCGGGGCCGACGATCAGGACGACCTTGGGCTCTGCGCGGGGCGCGGCCTGGGCGGCCCCGGGCAGCGCGGCAAAGAGCGCGACGAGCAGCGCGAGGAGGGTGGCCGCAGGACGCATGGATCGATCGGGACTCCGTCGGGGCACACGGCGGGAGCGCCAGACTAGCGTACTTCACTTCACCGCGACTATCCCCGTCCTTGCCTGCACCGTTATCGGCGGTTTTCCGCACCGTTATCGGCGTTGCCGTTCGGCAGCACCGACGCCTGACGGCCGCGCGCCGGCAGAAGCGGCCCTATGCCAGGGGCGCCACCTCGCGCGCGAAGCGGTCGGCCGCCGCCGCGACGGCCTCCGGCTCGGTTTCGCCGAACGACAGCGCCAGGTGCTCGACGCCGAGGGCAGCGAAGGCGCGAACGTCCCCGGCCATCTCCTCGGGCGAGCCACGAAGCGCGTAGCCGGAGCCCTCCGCCTCGTCGAAACGCACCCGAACCCGAGCCGAAAGGATCGGCATCGGGCGCCCAACCGCCTCGGCGGCCGCTCGGACCGCCGGGACGCGGCTTGCGTAGGCGTCCGGTCCCAGCGCGCTGGAGTGCCAGCCGTCGCCGAGGCTGCCCGCCCGACGCAACGCCGCAACGGAGCCGCCGCCGACCCAGACCGGCAGGCGTGCGCCCTGCCTGGGGAGCGGCTCGAAGGCGTAGTCCGTCAGCGGATGAAAGCGGCCGTCGAACGGTTCGCCGGAGCCCGCCCAGAGGTGGCGCCACAGGCGGATCGTCTCGTCGAGATACGCCCCGCGCACGTGGAACCGGTCCGCTGCGCCGATGTTGGCGAACTCGGCCTCGTTCCAGCCGATCCCCACGCCGGCGATCGCCCGACCGCCGCTCAATGCGTCGAGCGTCGCGAGCTCCTTGGCCAGGACCACGGCGTTGCGCTGGGGCACGACGAGGACGCTCGTCCCGAGACGCAGCCCCGGATGCCGGGCACCGACCCAGGTGAGCGTCAGGATTGCCTCGAAGATCCGTCCGTAGTCGCGGGCGTTGGCCCGTTCGACGAGGACATGGTCCGTCGTCCAGACCGTCGACCAGCCCAGCCGCTCACTGGTGGCAGCGGCCGCCTCGATGCCCTCGCCCGTCGCCCCGGCCGGGAAGTTCGGGAGGCAGAACCCGTAGTCCATGGGTTGCGATGGTAGCGACGCGGCGGGCCCTGGATGCGGCAACGCGGCTCGGCCATGGCCCTGACGCGCTACCCTCCGCGGAGGCTGGTCGGATCGCAGTCGGAGGTCGGTCTGAGGATGCGGACCCTGTTGGCATCGGTCATGGGTGTGGCGATTCTGCTGGCGGGCTGCGGCGCGCAGACCCCGGCTCCCACCGGGGCTCCGGGTGGAGGTGGTGGCGGCGGCGCGGGACCCGGGGCGCTCCCCCCCGTCGGCGCTGTGTGGTTCGGGACGGGCTTCGAGCCCGGCTCGACCAACCTTGTCGGGAAGACGGCGACCGTCAAGCAGGGAACGCCGGTCGTCGCGCTTGGACACTTCCTGGCGACCAAGGCGCCCGAGGACATGACGGTCCAGATCGTGCTCCTCGGGACGACCAAGGCTCGCGTCCCGTTCCCACCGGGCGCGCCGTCGACCTCGTTCGGGATCGACCTGTCCGACCAGAAGCTCGCACCCGGCCCGTATCAGGTGAACTTCGTCGACAAGAACCGGCGCACCGTCGCCTCCGGCACCCTGACCGTCACGCCCTGAACCTTCCGGCGCGTGACGTGGGCCGGGAACGCTGAGGCCCGCCTTGCCGGCGGCCGCGCATACTGCGGGCGGTGGCCGCCCACCGGGCGGTCGGGCGGAGGAGGGCCGTGGACGGAAGCATCCTGCTGGTCGAGGACGATCCGTCGATCCGTGAGGTGACCGCCATCGGGCTCCGCGGCGCGGGGTTCGACGTGGCCACCGCCGCGGACGGGCTCGAGGGCCTGGAGCGCTTCCGCGCCGCGCCCTTCGACCTGCTGCTGCTCGACGTGATGCTGCCCCGCCTCGACGGCCTCGAGCTCTGCCGGGCGGTGCGGCGGACATCGACCGTGCCGATCGTCATGCTGACCGCCCGGGGCGACACGATCGACGTCGTCGTCGGTCTCGAGGCCGGCGCGGACGACTACGTCAAGAAGCCGTTCGAGGTGCCCGAGCTCGTCGCCCGGGTCCGCGCCGCGCTGCGCCGGGCGCAGCGCGAGCCGATGGACGACGACCGATTGCGCGTTGGGGCGCTGACGATCGACGTCGGCGGCCGGACCGTGGCGCGGGCTGGCGAGGAGATCCCGCTCACGCGCACCGAGTTCGACCTGCTCGTGGAGCTCGCTCGGAGGCCCGGCCAGGTCCTGACACGCGACGTCCTCCTCGACCGCGTGTGGGGCTATGACTACCTGGGCGACTCGCGGCTCGTCGACGTCGCGATCCAGCGGCTGCGCGCCAAGGTGGAGCGGGACCCGGCCAGCCCGGAGGTCCTGCTGACCGTGCGGGGCGCCGGCTACAAGGCCGTTCGCTGATCGCGACATGAGCGGCGTCCGGGGTCGGCTCACCGCCACGCTGGTGGCGCTGGTGGTGGTGACGACCGTCGTGCTGGGCGTCGGCTCCTACGTGTTCGTCGAGGCCTCGCTCCGCCAGCGGTTCCTCGACGACAGGGCGGCTCAGGCTCGCTTCGACCTGGCCGAGGTCATCCCCGGCCGGATCTCGCCGGAGCCAACGGTGGCCGAGATCGACGACCTTCGCGCGATCTTCGCGCGCCGCGGCTTCGATGCGCTGGTCGACCCCGGGGACGGCCGCCTCGACGCATTCCTCGCGCCGCTCGCCCCGACGCTCCGGGCCCTCGGGCCGGGACAGCTCGCCTACGAATGGACGTCGCTGGGCGGACAGCCAACGCTGGTCGTGGCCGGGCGGCTGCGCCAGGGCCCCGCCTTCTACTTCCTCCACGACGCGACCGAGATCGAGCAGGCGCTCGCGACGCTCCGGGCCGCGCTGGCGGCGGGCGCCGTCGCGCTCGCGATCCTGGCCCTCATGGCCGCGAGGTGGGTCGCCCGCGGCGTGCTGGCGCCGGTGGACGTGGCCGCCCGGGCCGCCGAGCGGATCGAGCGCGGCGACCTTTCCGCCCGTGTCCCGGTCACCTCACGGGACGAGTTCGGCGCCTGGGCGGAGGCTTTCAACCGGATGGCGGCGGCGCTCGAGGCGTCGATCGGACGGCTGGAGCGCTCGCAGGCACAGAACCGGCGGTTCGTGTCCGACGTGTCGCACGAGCTGCGCACCCCGCTCACCGCGCTCGTCGCGGAAGCCTCCATCCTGCGCGACCACCTCGACGCGCTGCCGCCGGATGTGCGCCGGACCGGTGAGCTGCTCGTGGGGGACGTGGCCCGCCTGCGGATCCTCGTCGACGAGCTGATGGAGCTGTCGCGCTTCGACGCCGCGGCGGAGCGCGTGGCGGCCGAGCCCGTCGACCTCGGGCGGCTGGTGCGGGCGATCGCCGCGGCCCGGTCGCCGGAGGCGGTCGTCCGGACGCCCGAGGCGCCGCTGTTCGTCGAGACCGAGCCACGCCGGCTCGAGCGGATCCTCGGCAACCTGCTGGACAACGCGCGAGAGCACGCGCCGGGTGCGCCGGTCGAGCTCCGCCTCCGCGCCGAGCCGGGGGTCGCGATCGTCGAGGTGCTCGACGGTGGCCCGGGCGTCCCGGGCGACCGGATCGAACGGATCTTCGACCGCTTCTACAAGGCCGATCCGTCGCGTCGAGGCGGGAGCAGCGGGCTGGGCCTGGCGATCGCCGCCGAGCACGCCGCGATCCTCGGCGGGCAGCTGAGCGCCGCGAACCGGCCGCGGGGCGGACTCGGGATGGTGCTGCGACTGCCTGTGACCCAACCGTTACCGGGCCGCGATCGGGCAGCGATGGGCGCGGCCGAGCCTGTGCCTCCCAGTCAACCCGTTCGGGAGCTCCAGCCGTGAAGCGTCACCTTTCACCGCTCGCCGTCGTGGCGTTCGCCATCCTCGCCGCCGCCTGCCAGCCGGGCAGCGGCGGTCTCGGGACCCTCGCCCCCTCGTCGCCCTCGGCCGCGCCACCGGCCGGCTCCGGTGGGCCGGACGTCCGTCCCGGCAGCGGCTCGCCGGGAAGCGGGGCCAGCCCGTCGCCCTCCGGCGGTGCCCCGTCCACGGCACCCTCCACGGCGGCTTCGACTCCGCCGCCGGCGTCGCAGCCTCCGAGTGGCACCACCGCTCCGACGGGCACGACGATCGTCCGCGCGTACTTCCATCTCGGCGGCGACGTGGGCAGCGAGGGCCTCGTCCCCGTCCTTCGGGAGATCCCCCAGACCCAGGCGGTCGCGCGAGCCGCGATCGAGGCGCTCCTCGCCGGGCCGGCAGGCCGCGAGCTGATGGACGGCGCGGGCATCTCGACCGCGATCCCGGACGGCACGGAGCTCCTGGGCGTCACCATCGAGAACGGCCTGGCGACCGTCGACCTGTCCGGGGAGTTCGCGTCCGGCGGCGGCAGCGCCGGCAGCATGATCCGCCTGGCCCAGGTCACGTACACGCTGACCCAGTTCCCGACCGTCCAGGGCGTTAACTTCCGCGTGGACGGCCGGCCGGTGACGGTCTTCGGCAGCGAGGGCATCGTTCTCGACGGCCCGGTCGACCGATCGGACTTCACGGACCAGCTGCCCGCGATCTTCGCGGACCGTCCGGCGTGGGGCGCCTCGCTCGAGAACCCCGGTCACCTGAGTGGCATGGCCAACGTCTTCGAGGCCCAGTTCCACGTGGCCATCCTCGACAGCGACGGGCTGCCGATCCTCGACCAGCCGGTGATGGCGACCTGCGGGACGGGCTGCTGGGGCAGCTTCGACGTGCGGCTGGCCTACGACGTGCCGGAGGCGCAGTGGGGCGCGCTCCGCGTCTACAACCGATCTGCGAAGGACGGCAGCGTCGAGCTGATCCGCGACTACCCGGTGTGGCTCACCCCCGCCGGCTGAAACCATCCGGGGCATCTCACATTTACGTGAACGTTAACCTTGCGATATACTGGCGTTCATGGCCCAACCCACGCCCCCGGCCGAGGTCGGCCTGCTCCGGATCCAGGAGGTTGCCTCCGAGCTCGGATTCACGACCCGCGCGATCCGCTACTACGAGGAGATCGGGCTACTGAAGCCGGCCGCCCGGACCGAGGGCGCATATCGCCTCTTCGACCCGGACGACGTCGAGCGGCTGCGCTTCATCAAGGGCCTTCGCGACGACGCCGGGTTCAGCCTCGCGGAGATCGC
>JACDAV010000173.1 GCA_013695255.1 Chloroflexota bacterium | reverse complement strand
CCTGCCGACGGCGCCGGGGCAGACCGCCCGCCCGCCACCTCGCCGGCTTCCACCACGCCGCCGAGCGCCCGATTTGCCGTTCGGCGGACGAGCGGGCACCATCGGGGCACGTTCAGGAGTTGCCGGTGCCACGAGTCTTCACCCCCCGCCTGCCGCACGCCGGTCTGGCCCTGCTGCTGCCGCTCCTCGCCGCCGCCTGTGGCGGGTCCGACGCGCCATCCGGCGGTGCCGCGCGCTCCGGCTCGGGCGAACCGACGCCCAGCTCGAGCGTCGCCGCGTCGGGAAGCGCATCGGTACGAGCGACGGCGTCGCCGCGGACCACCGCGTCATCGACGGCCGGGACCTCGCCGGCGGCCAGCGCGTCGCCGGCTTCCAGTGGGCCGGCCGCCTCCGGCCGGGCGTCGGCTGGCCCGGGAACGAGCCAGACGGCCCTGCCGAGCGCCAGCGGCTCCGCGGCTCCGTCGGCAAGCGCGAGGCCGACCTCGACCCCGGAGCCGGAGTACCAGGCGCCCGAGGACCTGGCGGTGGGCGACTGCTTCGATCCGGTCGTGGACACGGACGACGACTTCCTGCTGGCAGCGATCGTGCGGCCCTGCGCCCAGCCACATCGAGCCGAGGTGTTCGGCGTCGAGGAGCTCGAGGGGGGCTCGACGGCCGCGTACCCGGGCGGCTCCGAGGTCTCGGCGCAGGCGGAGACGCTGTGCGACGCCGCGTTCGAGACCTACATCGGGATCGACTTCGACGATTCCCGCTACGCGTACACCTTCTACACCCCGTCGGAGGCGACGTGGCTGGGTGGCGATCGGGGCGTGATGTGCGCGGTCGACGATGACGGCGACCCCATCAGCAGGTCGCTCAAGGGCGTGAAGCGGTAGCCGTGGGGTGTCGACCAGCCGCGGGCGGCCCGCCGTGGGCACCAAATGCATGACTATGCAGATGTGTGTATGATCACGCAGCCATGACGGCGGTCCGACTCGCTCTCCCGCACCCGACCCCGCCCCCTGCGAGGGGCCTCGCGCGCCCGTGAGCGCGGGATCGGTGGCGACCGGGATCGCGGCGGGCCGCCGGTCGGGCGCTGCGTTGCGCAGCGCCGGTGCGGACGGCGCGCGGATCCGCGTGGCCATCGTCGGGGCGACCGGCTATGTCGGTGGCGAGCTCGTCCGGCTGCTCGATCGTCACCCGGCCGTCGAGATCGTCGGCCTGGTGGGGCGCGACCGCGACGCAGACCCGATCGGCGGCGTCCACCCGCACCTGGCGACGACGGTGCACAGCATCGGCTCGGAGCGACCGGAGGCCGATGCCGTCTTCCTGGCGCTGCCGCACGGCGTGGCGGCCGGGATGGTGCCGGACATCGCTCGCTCCGGCACGACGGTGATCGACCTCGGGCCGGACTTCCGTCTGCGCAACGCGGCCGACTATCCGACCTGGTACGGCTTCGAGCACCCGGCACCTGACGTGCTGGCCGAGGCGGTCTACGGCCTCCCGGAGCTGCATCGGGCCGAGCTCGCGGCGCTCCGCGGAGCGGAGATCGCGGTCGTCGGCTCGCCGGGTTGCTACCCCACGACGACGCTCCTTGCGCTCGCGCCGCTCGCCCGGGCTGGCCTCATCGGCGACCTGGTCGTCGACGCCAAGAGCGGCGTGTCCGGGGCCGGCCGCGACCCGAAGGCGGAGATGGGCTTCAGCGAGGTCAACGAGAGCGTCAGGGCGTACGGGCTGGGCGGGCACCGCCACACCGCCGAGATCGAGCAGGAGCTGCTCGCGCTGTCCCCGCGGGAGGGGGCGAACCCGGGTGCCGCCCCGCTCGACTTCCTGCCGCACCTCGTCCCGATGACCCGCGGCATCCTGTCCGCGTCCCACGTCCGGCCCACCCGCCCGGTGACCCAGGCGGAGCTCGACGAGCTCTACGCCGCCGCCTACGCGGACGAGCCCTTCGTGACGGTGGTGCCGGCGCCGCCATCCACCAAGCAGGTTCTCGGCAGCAACCACGCCCGGGTCCACGTTCGCCTCGACAAGCGGAGCGGCCGGATCATCGCCATCGGTGTCCTCGACAACCTGGTCAAGGGCGCCGCCGGCCAGGCAGTGCAGGCCTTCAACCTGGTCCACGGGCTGCCCGAGACGACCGGGCTCGAGCAGCTCCCGCTGGCGCCGTGACCGCGACCCACGTCGGCGCCCGTGGCACGGTCGCAACGGATCGCGAGACGCTCCTCGCCCCGCTGCCGACCGAGCTGCCGCCGGTCGAGCGTCTGGCCGCCATCCCGTCCGGCTTCGTGGCGGGGGCGTCGACGTGCGGCATCAAGGCGTCCGGCCGCCCTGACCTGGCCGTGATCGCGACCACGGCCGGTCCCGCCGCCGCTGCCGGCGTCTTCACCCGGAACGCGTTCGCGGCCGCGCCGGTGCGCCTCTCGCAGGCCCACCTTGCCGCGACGTCGGCGCCCGGTGGCGGGGGCTTCGGACGTGCCCGCGGCATCGTGTCGACGAGCGGCTGTGCGAACGCTGCGACGGGGCCGCTGGGCGATGCCGACCAGCTGATCGTGGCGCGTGCGCTGGCGAGTGCGCTGGGCGCCCCGGTCGAGGAGGTGCTGTGCCTCTCGACCGGGATCATCGGCAGCCGCCTGCCCGTGGACCGGGTCGTCGAAGGCATCGCTGCGCTCGTCCCGACCGCGCTGTCGAGCGACGACGCCGGTCTCGAGGCTGCCGCGGAGGCGCTGCGGACGACCGACTCCCGGCCGAAGATCGCCACCACGTCCGTGGCGCTTCCGGACCCCGACGGACAGGCCGTCCGATCCGTGCGGGTGACCGGCATCGCCAAGGGCGTCGGGATGATCCACCCGGGCATGGCGACCATGCTGTCCGTCGCCCTGACGGACGCGGCCGTCGACCCGGCAACGCTTCACGAGCTGCTCCGAAGGGCCACCGTGCGGACCTGGAACCAGCTCACCGTCGACGGCGACACGAGCACCAACGACACCGTGCTCGTCCTCGCATCGGGCGCCGTGGACACGACCGAGGTGGTGCGCGGCACCGGCCCCGCGAGGACGCTCGGAGCGGCGATCGAGGCGGTCGCCCGTGACCTCGCCCGCCAGCAGGCGGCCGACGGGGAGGGGGCGTCCACGCTGATGACCTGCCAGGTGTCCGGGGCCGGCGACCCGGCGGAGGCGCGGGCCGTGGCCCGGGCGGTCGTCGCATCGTCGCTCGTCAAGGCGGCGGTCCACGGCCGAGACCCGAACTGGGGTCGCATCGCCGGCGCGGCGGGCAACGCCCGGCTGGCCGACGCGGCGGTGCTGGAGGCGGCCGGACTCTCGGCCGACAAGGCCGAGCGGCGTGGCGGACGCCCGGTCCTGGTCGACCCGGAGCGCCTGGCCATCGCGATCGCGGGCCATCCGGTCTTCGACGGCGCGGCCGGCGGTCCGCTGGACCACGATCGCGCGGCGGCGCGGGCGGCGATGGGCGGCCCCGAGGTGCTGATCCGGATCGATCTCCGGCTCGGCACGGGCACGGGCGAGGCATTCGGCTGCGACCTGACCGAGGCCTACGTCCGCGAGAACTCCGAGTACACCACGTGACGGCGCCGTACAACCTGGGGCCCGCGCGATGAGTGAGATTCTCGTGGTCAAGCTGGGTGGGACGACGATCGCGGACCAGGCGCACGTGCTGTCGGACGTGGCGGCGGTGGCGCGCCGGCGGCCCGTGGTGCTCGTCCATGGCGGCGGCAAGCGGATCACCGAGTGGCTCGACCGGCTCGGTGTCCAGAGCACGTTCCGCGGCGGGCTGCGGGTCACGGACGCCGCGTCGCTCGAGGTCGCCGCGGCGGTCCTGCGCGGGGTCGTCAACAGCGAGCTCGTCAGCGCGCTCCGGGACCGCGGCGTCGACGCCGTCGGGCTGTCCGGCGTCGACGGCGGGCTGCTCGTCGCGGAGCGGGTGCCGGATGTGGGGCTCGTGGCCACCGTGATCGGGCTGCGCCGCGACCTCCTCGACGCGATCCTGGTCGGCGGCCAGGTGCCCGTTGTTGCGCCGCTGGCGCGCGACGAGCAGGGCGTCGTCTGCAACGTGAACGCGGACGACGCGGCGGCCGGGATCGCCGCCGGGCTGGGCGCCCGTCAGTTGGTCCTGCTGACCGACGTGGACGGGATCCGGGCCGCCGACGGGACGCGCCTGACGAGCGTGACCGCCGAGGAGGCGGAGGCGCTGATCGCCGACGGCACGATCGCCGGCGGCATGGTCCCCAAGGTGCGCGCCGCGCTGACGGCCTTGACCTGGCAGGGCACCGAGGCCGTGATCGCCGATTCGGCCGCCCCG
>JACDAV010000159.1 GCA_013695255.1 Chloroflexota bacterium | reverse complement strand
CGCATGGTGTTCAGCGGCCGGATCACCGCCACCGCGCCGCTCAAGGTGACGCCATACCAGCTCGAGGGCGGTGACTGGATCGCGCTCAGCGCGGACAAGCTGACGATCACCTACCGCTTCTACAACTACGGCCACCTCGACGGCCTCGACTTCACGACGGCCTGCGCGCGGCGCGTGACGTTCAGCGGCTACGTGAACGGCACGAAGCTGCCCACGAGCCGGATCTGGATCGGCCGGGACAACCGCCATCCGCTCCAGAACCCGTTCGCGGTCCTGCGGGTCAGCTGACTCCGGCCACCCGAGCTCACGGAGACGGCGGTCGTCATCGACCGCCGTCTTCGGCGTTCCGGACCATCCAGCCTGGCAGCTATGGCACGTCGCCGGCGCCCGGGAGGTCGATCCGGAACGTCGTTCCGCCGGGCCCCGTCCGCTCCACGGCGATCCGGCCGCCGTTGGCAGCCAGCAGCTCCCGGGCGATCGTCAGCCCGATCCCGGTCCCGTGCCGGCGACCGGTCGATGGGTCCACGCCACGCGCGGTGTCCGCCCGGTAGAACCGCTCGAAGATGTGCGGCACCTCGGCTGGCGGGATACCCGGGCCCAGGTCGGTGATCCGGATCGCGACGTCGTGCGGGGGCGCGAGGGCCGGCCCGCCGTCCGGAGCGACCGCCTCCGCCTCGATCGACACCTCGCCGCCGGCGGGGCTGTGACCGATGGCGTTGGCGATCACGTTGCGCAGGACCCGCGACAGGTGGCCCGGATCCGACCGCACCCTCGTCAGCGGCGCGATCGATAAACGGAGCCGGACGCCCCGCTCGCGGCTGAGGCCGTCGAGCGCCAGCTCCGCCTGGCGGATCGCATCGGCCAGGTCGACCGCGAGGGGCCGGGCGTGGAAGGGCGCCGCTTCGGCGCTGGCGAGATCGTTGAGCTCCGAGACCACGCTGCCGAGGGCGGCAGCCGCGGACCGGGCCGCCTCCAGGTTGTCCCGGCCCGCCGGGACGACGCCGTCGACCATGGCCTGCAGCTGCGACTCGAGCACCGTGGCCGGCGTGGCCAGATCGTGCGCGATGTCGCTCGCGGCCCGCTGCCTGAGCATCTCGGAGCGCTGCAGACGATCTGCCATCGCGTTGAAGGACGCGGCGAGGTCGGCAGACTCCCGGTCGCCGCCGCCCGTCGCCCGAGCCCCGAGCTCGCCGTCGCCCAGCCGGCGTGCGGCGTCCGCGACGTCGCGCAGCGGGTCGGTCAGCCGGTTGGCGACATAGACGGAGGCGAGGGCGATCGCGCAGGCGGTCACCACTCCGCCGATGAGCAGCGAGAGGTTGAACAGCGGGAGGAACCCGCGGTTGCCGACCTGCGCCGGCAGATCGGCCTCGAGCATGGCGACCGTCTGGCCACTGGACACGATCGGCGACGCGTAGCTCGCCACCTCGGCCGCCGGCGGGCGCCCGAAGGCGGCGAGGATCGTTCCGTCCGCGGCGACGACCCGGACCTCTCCGCCGAGGTTCGTGGCCAGCCGGCGGACCAGGTTCAATGCCCGGATCTGGCCGGCGCGGCGATCGAGCCCGTCGGCGAGGTTGTCCGCGGCGTCGTCGAGCCGCTGTTGCTGCTGGCCGGCGAGAACGCTCTGGAAGCCGCCGCTCACCACCCGGTTGACCACCAGGCCGACAACGAGCAGGACGCCGAGCACGATGGCGACCAGGAGCAGCCCGACCCGCCATGCGAGCGGCGGCCGGCCGGACCGAACCGTCATCGCCGGCCGTGCCGGCAGCTCACGGCCGGTCGCGGCTGGCGACGAGCCGGTAGCCGGCCTGCGGGATGGTCTCGATCAGCCACGGCCGGGACGGATCGTCACCGAGCTTCCTGCGGAGGTTGGCGACATGCACGTCGACGACCCGATCGTAGACCTCGTACGGCCGTCGCGTCACGACCTCCAGCAGGTGCTCCCGTCCCAGCACAGAGCCCGGCCGGCGCGCCAGCGCCGCGAGGAGCGCGGCCTCCCCCGGCGTCAGGCTGCCACGGGTCGGCGCTCCACCCGGCTTCGGCGACGCCAGCGTGTACCTGCGGCTCTGCGGATCCAGCACCAGCCGGCCGCCGTCCAGGGAGAGCATGTCCACCGTGGTGTCCCGCGGTCCGGTCCGGCGAAGGATCGCCGCCACGCGAGCCGTCAGCTCGTGCGGGTTGAAGGGTTTGGCCAGGTAGTCATCGGCGCCCATGCGCAGCCCGGCGATGCGCTCCGCGTCGCTCCGCTTGGCGGACGCGATGAGGACCGGGATGTCCGACTGCTCGCGGATGGCCGCCAGGACTGCCTCGCCGTCCAGGCCCGGCAGCATCAGGTCCAGGACGACGAGATCGACGGGCGCGCGCCGGACGGCTTCGATCGCGGATGGCCCATCACCCACCAGCGTGACGCGCAGCCCATCGCGCTGGAGGTAGAGGCGGAGCAGCTCGCCGAGCCTTGGCTCGTCCTCGACGACCAGGATATGGGCCGGCGCCGCCATCCCACGGATCGTATCCGGGCGGCGATGGAGGAGTTGTGAAGACCCGGCCAGCATCTACATATCTCCTTGACCTGCCTGGCGCACCGTGCAGCCATCGAGGCCCGTGAACGGGCGTCGACCGAAGAAGGTGACAACCATGTGGAGAGCGAGCCTCGGATTCGGGATTCTGCTGGTCGCAGCCCTGGCCGTCGGTGCGACCGCGGCAAGCGTGATCCCGAATGCGGCGGCCGCCGCGCCGGGCTCCATCGCCACTGCGGCGGGGCCGCGGTCGAGCGTCGTGCCCTTGCTTGCCCCGGCGCAGGACGCCGGCAGGTGGTGCCGGGCATTCCGTGCCGCGTTCGCTGCTGAGCTCGGTGTCTCGGAAGACGAGCTGGTGGCGGCCGCACGTGATGCTGCGACGGCGACGATCGACCGGGCCCTGGCCGACGGCTCTCTGCAACAGGCCGCCGCTGATCGGCTCAAGACGCGACTGGCCGATACGACGGAGAAAGGCGGCTGCAGCGTCCTCGCCGGGGGCCGGGTCGCGCACCCCGGTCCCGGCGGCCGGCTGCGCCTCCAGGTGCTGCAGGCCGCGGCGGAGGCCCTGGGGGTCGAACCGGCCGAGCTCCGGCGGGAGCTCAGGGCAGGCAGCACGCTGCCGGAGATCGCGGGGGCCCGGAACCTGGACTATGCGACGGTGACCGAGCAGATCCTGGGCGCCGTGAGGCGTGACCTCGATGCCGCGGTGAAGGCCGGCACGCTGCCACAGCGACGCGCGGATGCCGTCCTGGAGAAGCTCGCGGCCGCGCTGATCGACGGCCGGCTGGGACGGGGGCCGAAGGGCACCAGGTAGTCGCTGCCGCCTGGCCTCTCATACTGGCCGCTCCGGACAGGACCGGCCCCGGGCGCCGCCGACCGAGCGCGATCTCGTGTCCGCTATCCTTGCCCGCGACACACCTCGTCCATCGGTCCCCAGCCCAGCTGTCAGGTGGTGCCCATGAAGGTCGGCGTCGCCAGGGAGACCGCGTCCGGAGAGCGGCGCGTGGCCCTGGTACCCGAAGCGCTCGACCGCCTCACGAAGGCGGGTCTCGAGATCCTCGTCGAGGCCGGCGCCGGCGCCGGATCGCTGATTCCCGACACCGCGTACGCCGATGCCGGCGCGCGGGTCGTCCCGACGGACCAGCTCTACGCCGAGTCGGAGGTCGTCCTCCGGGTCCAGCGCCCGTCGGTCGAGGAGGTCGGCCGGCTCCGATCCGGACAGGCGGTCGTCGGCCTCCTCCAGCCCCTCGTCGAGCCGCTGCTCGCGGGCGCGCTCGCCCAGCGCGGCGTGACGGCGATCAGCATGGACGCCATTCCCCGGACCCTGTCGCGGGCGCAGACGATGGACGCGCTGAGCTCGCAGGCCAACGTCGGGGGCTACAAGGCGGTCCTCCTGGCGGCCAACGCCTACGGACGCTACTTCCCGCTGCTGACCACCGCGGCCGGGACCGCCAAGCCGGCCAACGTGCTGATCCTCGGGATCGGCGTCGCGGGGCTCCAGGCGATCGGGACGGCGCGACGGCTCGGGGCCGTCGTGCGCGCGTACGACGTCCGCCCGGAGACGCGCGAGCAGGCGGAGTCGCTCGGGGCGCAGTTCCTCAAGCTGAAGACGACGATCGACGCCACCGGCGCGGGCGGCTACGCCCGCGAGCTGACGCCCGAGGAGCGCGCCGCGCAGCAGGCGGAGCTGAACGAGGCGATCGGCGGCATGGACGTGGTGATCACGACCGCCCAGGTCCCGGGCCGCAAGCCGCCAGTCCTGGTCACCACGGACGCCGTCGGCCGGATGAAGCCCGGGTCCGTCATCGTCGACATGGCGGCCACCAGCCTCGGCGGCAACTGCGAACTGTCCCAGGCGGGCGAGACGATCGTGACCGAGAGCGGGGTCATGATCATCGCGCCGGACAACCTGCCAGCCACGATGCCCGCCGGTGCATCGGCCTTCTACGCCCGGAACATCAGCGCGCTGCTGCTCGGGATGGTCAAGGAGGGCGTTCTGAACCTCGACTTCGAGGACGAGGTCACGAAGGCCACGGTGATCACCCATAACGGTCAGGTCGTGTCCGAGTCCGTCCTCAAGCTGCTCGAGCCCGCCCCCGCCTCCGCGGGAGGTGCCGCGTGACCGAGGAGCTGCTGGCCAACTTCACGATCTTCGTGATGGCGATCCTGATCGGGTTCGCCGTCATCTCGAAGGTCCCGGCCACGCTGCACACGCCGCTGATGTCCGGCGCGAACTCGATCCACGGGATCGTGCTGGTTGGCGCGATGATCATTGCCGCGACCGCCCACGACAGCGTCGGCTACCTGCTCGCCCTCGTCGCGGTCGCGTTCGCCACGATGAACGTGGTCGGCGGCTACGTCGTCACGGACCGGATGCTCCAGATGTTCCGGAAGCGCCCCAGCCCGCCCGCCAGCTCGTCCGACAGGACGGAGGGCTAGGCATGGACAACCTGGACCTTCTCGTGCGCCTCGCCTGGCTGCTCGGCGCGGCCATGTTCGTGATCGGGCTGATGCGCATGAACTCACCCGCGACCGCCCGTAACGGCAACCTCGTCTCGGCGGCCGGCATGGCGATCGCCATCGGTGCCACCGCGGTCCTGCTGCTCCGCGACGGGGTCGACGTCACCGCGTGGGTGATCATCGCGATCGGCATCGCGGTCGGTGGTGGCCTCGGCCTGTACACCGCTCGATCGGTCGCGATGACGGCGATGCCCCAGCTGGTGTCGCTGTTCAACGCCGTCGGCGGCGGAGCGGCAGCCCTGATTGCGATCGAGGAGTACCTCTCGCGCTCGTCTGGCGACATCGCGCTGGACACGACCGTCTTTGTCGTCCTCGACATCCTCATCGGCGCCATCACGTTCACGGGCTCGCTCGTCGCGTCCGGGAAGCTGATGGGGCTCTCGTTCACCCCCTCGCGACCGGTCCAGGTGCCCGGGGGCCGGCTCGTGACGATCGGCCTCGCGGCGATCGTCGTCCTCGGCTCGGTCTACTTGTTCCTCGGCAACGAGAGCGTCCCGGTCATGCTGCTCATCCTTGCCGCGGCGCTCGTCTTCGGGGTGACGATGACGCTGCCGATCGGCGGGGCGGACATGCCGGTCGTCATCTCGCTCCTCAACTCGTTCACCGGCACGGCCGTCGCGATGGCCGGATTCGTGCTGAACAACGTGGTCCTGATCATCGCCGGCGCGCTGGTGGGTGCCTCTGGCGCGATCCTGACCAACCTCATGGCCAAGGCCATGAACCGCTCCGTGATGAACATCATGATCGGCGGGTTCGGCGCCGGCGATTCCGTGGCCGGAGCCGGCGCGGGCCCCGGCGGCAGCGTCCGCGAGCTCGGCGTCGACGACGCGGCGATCCAGCTCGCCTATGCCTCGTCGGTCATCGTCGTCCCCGGCTATGGCCTGGCGGTCGCGCAGGCCCAGCACGCCGTCCGCGAGCTGGCCGAGCTGCTCGAGGAGCGCGGCGTCGACGTGAAGTACGCTATTCACCCGGTCGCCGGCCGGATGCCGGGCCACATGAACGTGCTGCTCGCCGAGGCCAACATCCCCTACCCGCTCCTGCGCGAGATGGACGACATCAACCCGGAGTTCGAGCGGGCGGACGTGGCGCTGGTCATCGGCGCCAACGACGTCACCAACCCGGCCGCCCGACGCCCCGGTTCGCCCGTGTCCGGGATGCCGATCCTCGACGTCGACCACGCCAAGGCGATCATCGTCATCAAGCGCTCGATGGGCCGCGGCTACGCCGGCATCGACAACGAGCTCTACACGAACGACAAGACCGGGATGCTCTTTGCCGATGCCAAGGAGGGGCTCGCCAACCTCGTGGCGGCGGTCAAGGGCCTGTAGGCACCGCGGGGTCTCCTCGGCACGGCGAGGGAACTCACCCCGGGGGCCAACCGCACCAGGCGCGTCTTGGCGGCCGGGCGAGGCGGGCGCGCGAACCGGGTGTAGCCTGAGCCCTCGATGACGTACGAAGAGCTTCTCGCGATTGCCCGGGCGCACGAGGGGAAGACACTCGAGACCGTGGCCGGGAGGAGGTTCCGGGTCGGGATCTTC
>JACDAV010000135.1 GCA_013695255.1 Chloroflexota bacterium | reverse complement strand
GAGGACGATGACCAGCTGGATCAGGGCAGTGAGGCCAAGCGCGACCAGCGAAATCTTGAGCGCACGGATGCCCCGCGCATTGGCCTCGAGCGCCGGATCGATCGAGGTCGCGTGATCATGCCGATGCGGGAGCACGAGGTTGCGCAGCGCGGCCAGACGGTCGCCGCGCTCGGGCTCATGCCGGTGGTGGTGATCGGAAGGATCACCACCCACATCGTGATCGCGACCCACGGCCCGCGGCGTCCCTAGCGAGCGACGGGCGCGGCCGGCGTGGAGGCCTCGTGTGCCTCGGCGACCTCGCAGATCCCCGGCTCGACCGGCGGCGCGGCGGCAGCTGCCCGTTCGGCGTCGAGCGCCGCCTTGACCTCCGGATAGGCATCGGATAGACAGCACGAGCAGCTCTCGTACCACCGCCGCATCCCCTCGTCGATCTCCGCCGCGCCCGCGGACACCGGCGACGGCGGAGCGACGGCGCCGGCGGCCTTCGCGGCATAGGTGTCCGGCTCCGCTCCGAACGCGCGGAAACAGCCGGATCGGCAGAACGCGTACGTCCGCCCCTCGTGCTCGGCCGTGAGGCCATCCGCCTCCGCTCGAGCGACGTCGACGGTCATCCCACACACGGGGTCGACGACGCGGTCAGGACGGGAGCCGCTCATTCCTGTTCTCCTCTGCTGTGTCGCCGGGACCGGTCAGCCGGTCACCGAGATGGCGGCCTTCATGCCCGCCGCGTAATGCCCGTCGACATGGCAGCCGGCGAGCGTCTCGCCCTTCTCGGGGAACGTGTAGCGCAGCTCCTTCGTCTGGCCGGGCTCCACGGCGATCCCCTCGGGCTCGTCGTGCGCCATCCCGCCCATCGCCGCCATCTCCTCGGCGTGGGCAGCTTGCTCGGCTTCGTCTCCCAGGTAGAACTCGTGGTCGGCGGCTCCGGTGTTCGTGACCACGAAGGTCACCGGCACGCCCGCGGGAACGGTCATCTCGGCCGGCTCGATGCGCAGGGCGTCGGTCAGCCGGATCTCGATCCGGGTCGGCCCGACCGTGGCCGGCGCGCCCGGCGACGCGGCGGTGCCGCCGTTCTGCGAGCAGGCTGCCACGGCGGTTGCGAGGACCAGGATGAGGCTGAGGTGCAGGCGCATGGGCGGTCCCAGATACTGTACTGGGGTATCCGAAAGGGCGCTGTCGTCGGCGCCCTCGGCTGGACTGCGGATGAGACGCCCACGCCGGGGCGGCCCATCCAGCGATCCTCGGAGAGGCTGGCAGAGGCGGGTGCGGCGCGAGCGCTCGGCTCCCCGTGGGCGGGCCGTCGCGCCCGGCTCATCCGCCCTTGCCGCCCGGACCACTCCGATGCACCAGCCAGGCGCGCTCGAGCTGCCAGCCGGGGGCATCGCCGCGGTCGGCCCGTGGGGCACCGGGCTCCCGCAGGCCCACCAGCCCGGCCGGCGTGTCGAGCTCGTAGTCGGTGTGGGTGCCGCGATAGGCGACCCCGACGATCCGGCCTGGCAGCGGACCGCCGAGGCGGGCCCAGTCGGGGCGAACCAGCGCCCACTCGGCGCCGTCAGGCCCGTCGACCGCTGCCTCGGCGACGGCGTTCCCCAGCGCCAGGCGCGCCCGGCCGTCCCGCCGGTCGGTCACCTCGACCGCGAGGAGCGAGGCCGGGCCGGTCAGCCGGGCCGACCACACGTCCACGGGGCGCTCGTAGACCGTCGCCGGCGGGGCGATCTGCACCATCCGGCCGGCGCGCAGGAGCGCCACTCGATCCGCGATGGCCAGCGCCTCGGCCGTGTCGTGGGTCGCGTAGAGCGCCGCCGCGCCGGTCCGCCGCCGCTGGGCCGCGATCTCGTCCTGGAGCCTCGCCCGGAGCGCGGCGTCGAGGTGTGCCGTGGGCTCGTCGAACAGGTACAGACCGGCCTCGCGGGCCAGGGCCCGGCCGAGCCCCACCCGCTGCTGCTCGCCGCCGGACAGCTCTGCCGGACGGCGGTCGGCAAGCGAGGCGATCCCGAGCCGCTCGAGCAGGTCGCCTGCCGCGCGCCTGGCGGGGTCTGCCCCCATCCCGCGCCGCCTGAACGGATAGGCCACGGTCTCCAGCGCCGTCATGTGCGGCCAGAGCGCGTAGCTCTGGAAGACGACACCGACGTCGCGGCGCTCGGGCGGCAGATGGCGGCCGGGAGCAGCCACCTGCCGGCCAGCGATCCGGATCTCCCCGGAGGACGGCCGGAGGAACCCGGCGACCGCCGACAGCAGGGTCGTCTTGCCGGAACCGGACGGGCCCAGCAGCGCGACGACCTCCCCCGGGTCCACGGCCAGGTCGAGGTCGGTGATCACGGGCGTCGCGCCGTATCCAAGGCGCAGGCGGATGCACGCCAGCGCCGGCGGAACAGACGGACGCCCGGTCGCCTCCCCGGTCACGTCCCCGGTCACGTCCGCGCCGGGCCCGTCGGGCGGGTCGCGGCGGACCGGCGTCCCACGACGAGCAGCGGGGTCGCCGCCACGCCGACGAGCCCCGTCAGGATCACGGCCAGCGCCGCGGTGACCGTGGGATCGCCCAGCTGCTGGACATTCAGGACGTGGACGGCCAGCGTCGCGGTGCCCGGGCCGTAGAGGAGCGTGGACATCGTCAGCTCATGCAGCCCGAAGACGAAGACGAGGATCCAGGCGGCGGCGATCGATGGCCGGAGGATCGGCGCCGCCACGGTCCGAAGGGTGGTCAGCGGACCGGCCCCGCTCGCTCGGGCGGCGCGGAGCGCGTCGACCGGCAGACGGTCCAGGGAGCCCGCCAGCTGCCGGTGGCCCAGCGCCCAGAACTTGGCCACGTATGCCACCAGGATGATCAGCAGCGTGTTTCGCAGCAGGCCGCCGTACGCGACGAGCACCGCCACCGCGAGCGCCGATCCCGGCACGGCGAAGCCAAGCGTGAGTGCCGTGCCGCCGATCCGAGCGCGGCGGCCGCGCAGCGCACCGGCCATCACGGCGCCCAGGACGAGCACCAGGCTGGCCGCGCCGGCGGCCAGGACGATGCTCCGCAGGAGCGCGCCCGCGAACCTGCTGTCCGAGACCGCGAGGCCGAAGTTCCCGAGCGTCCAGTTCTCGGGCACCGGCGCCAGGCCCGCGGCTCGCGTG
>JACDAV010000095.1 GCA_013695255.1 Chloroflexota bacterium | reverse complement strand
GGCCCTGCGCGCCCGCCTGCCCACGACCTCTTCGGGCGATGCAGGGCACCATGAGCCCATGAGGACCCGACGGCGGCACTACTGGACCCTGCTCCGGGAGAGCTTCTGGTTCGTCCCCGGGCTGATGGTGGTCGGGTCGATCGCGCTCGCGGTCATCCTGCTCACCGCCGATGCGTCGCTCGTCGGCCAGCTGCCCGAGTGGATGTATGCCGGCGGGGCCGGCGGTGCACGAGCGCTGCTCGCCACCATCGCCGGCTCGATGGTGACGGTCGCCGCGCTTGGTTTCTCGATCACGATCATCGCCCTCGTGCTCGCCTCCACGCAGTTCGGCCCGCGGCTGCTCACCCTGTTCATGCGCGACGTCACGAGCCAGTGGACCCTCGGGATGTTCGCCGGCACGTTCGCGTACTGCATCCTCGTCCTGCGGTCGATCCGCGATCCCGGCGAGAGCGGCCCGCCGTTCATTCCGGAGCTGTCGATCACCGTGGCCATCGCCCTCACGCTGCTCAGCGTCGGGGCGCTCATCCTCTTCTTCCATCACGTGGCCGTGTCGATCCAGGCCCCGAAGGTGGTGTCCGTCGTGGCCCGCGATCTCGACCGCGCGATCGAGCGGCTGTACCCGGCCGCGCTGGGCATCGGCGGCCCACCCCCACCGCCGGAGGCCATCCCGAGCAGCGACCGGGACGCGGTGATCACCGCGTCCGCCGACGGGTACGTGCAGGTCGTCGACGACGCGGTCCTGCTGGATCTCGCGACGGGGCACGACCTCACGGTCCGGCTGGTTATCCGCCCGGGCCTGTTCGTGGTCCGAGGCAACCCCGTCCTCATCGCCCGACCGGCCGATCGTGTCGACCGGCTCGTCGAGGACCGACTCCGGGCGACGCTCATCGTCGGCGACGTCCGGACGGCCGAGGACGACATCGAGTTCTCGGTCCGCCAGCTCGTCGAGGTCGCCCTGCGGGCGCTCTCCCCAGCCATCAACGATCCGTTCACGGCGATGGCCGCCATCGACTGGCTCGGGGCCGCGCTGGCCCGACTCGCGGTCGCGGAGCTCCCGTCCCGGTACCGGTACGACGACGGCGGGACGCTGCGCGTCATCGCCGACATCTCGACGTTCGGCGGCATCGTCCACACGATCTTCAGCCGGATCCGGCATTACGGAGCCACGAGCCCGGTCGTCCTCAACCGGCTGCTCGAGGCAGCCGTCGCCTTCGGCCCGCGGGTCGAGGACGAGGCGGATCGCGAGCTGGTCCGCGCCGAGTGCGAGGCTGTTCGCCGGGCGGGCCGCTCCCTGCTGCAGAGCGAGACGGACGTCGCGGAGCTCGAGAAGCGGTACGACGCCGCAGCCGCCGCTCTCCGCCGCTGATCCGCGCCGCCCGGGCCGCGCCCGCAACGCCGTGAGGTCGGTGACGCGACCACGACGCGTCGTCGCATCGAAGCCCACCGGACCGTGTTCGACGTCGAGTTCCCGGTGCGCGGCTGGGCGGTCCGGCGCTGGCTCGCGGCTCCGGTGCCTGCTACCGGCTGGTCCGGGCTGTGGGTTCCGTCAGGCGACCGTCAGGCGGTCACTACGAAGGTGCTCCGGGTGCGGCCAAGCCATGCTGAGCGTGACGTCCCGTCCACGGATCCACCGCCTGGCCGCCCGGAGGTCACCCGGTACGTTCCGGCGCGCTAACGACCGCGTGGCGGTCGTACGGCGGAACCGACGAGGCCGGCGGCAGCGGATGCCAGCACCTTGCCGGCGGTCGAGTGGCTGATAAGTCGGCGTTGAGGGACGGCTGGCAGGCTGCCAGAAGAATGGACCCGATCCGGTTCGGTCGAGGGATCCGCGAGCTCCGGCAGCGACGAGGCTGGCGCCAGCAAGACCTCGCGCGCGCGGCCGGCGTCTCCCGCAGCGTTATCGCCCGCGTGGAGCAGGGCCGTGGCGTTCGCCTGCCGTATGCGCCGCTCGCAGCGATCGCCACTGCCCTCGGAGCGCGGGTGGCCGTGCGGTTGGACTGGCAGGGCGAGCAGCTCGACCGGCTGATCGATGCCCGCCACGCGGCCTTGATCGAGCTCGTCGTTCGGGAGCTGACATCCCTCGGCTGGGCGTGCGCGACAGAGGTGACCTTCAGCATCTACGGCGAGCGAGGCTCGATCGACGTCCTGGGGTTCCATGGTGAGACCGGTGTGCTGATCGTGGTCGAGGTGAAGTCGGCGATCCCGGAGCTCGGGAACACGTTGATCCCGCTCGATCGAAAAGTGCGGTTGGCGGCCCGAATCGCGGCGGATCGCGGTTGGGTGCCAAGGAGCGTCGCCCGGTTGCTGGTGGTCGGTGATGCGACCACGACGCGTCGTCGCATCGAAGCCCACCGGACCGTGTTCGACGTCGAGTTCCCGGTGCGCGGCTGGGCGGTCCGGCGCTGGCTCGCGGCTCCGGTGCCTGCTACCGGCTGGTCCGGGC
>JACDAV010000129.1 GCA_013695255.1 Chloroflexota bacterium | reverse complement strand
GTCATCGGTGCGCGCTTCGAGGCGGCGGCGCATGGTGTCGTCGTCGATGCGGAGGTTGAAGACCTTGGTGAAGTACGGCAGGAAGTGGTCGCGATTGCGGCTGCTCCCACAGACGAACAACACGTCGGGTTCGGGGCTCTCGAGCTCGCCGACAGCCTTTTGCCGGTCCCACATCCACGTGTCGTGACCAATGGGCCCACCAGGCAGACCGGTGTCGGGATCGGCGCTGTAGGCCCATGCACGGTCGGTGGTGATAGCTGTGTAGCCTCTTCGGACCAGCTCCTCGTAAACCGAGGACTTACCGGTACCAGATAGACCCTCCACCAGATAGTTCCGCTTAGCCATCGTGTGCCCATCGTCGCAGCGACCGATGGCGGCCGTCAAAGGTGGCGCGAGGCTGTGATGGGCGTAAGCGCCACTGGAAGACGGAGATCGTCGCCAACCATGTGGAGATGCTCTCGGGCCGGCGCAAGGAGGACTACGCGGCCGAGTCGGCGGCGAAGGCGGGCCGTGTAGCAATCTCGGTAGCATGAGAGCCGGGCATCCGCGGACGGATGACCCGGCTCTCAGTCTGTTTCGTGCGTGGAACGGTCCCTAGCGGACGTCCACGGACGCTATTGGGCGCTCTAGAAGTCCATGTCTCCGCCGCCGTGGCCGCCATGACCGGCGCCGGCGCCGGCCTTCTCCTTCTCGGGCATGTCGCTGATCAGCGTCTCCGTCGTCAGGACCATGGCCGCGATGGAGGCCGCGTTCTGCAGCGCTGAGCGGGTGACCTTGGCCGCGTCGACGATCCCCTTGGCGAAGAGGTCGCCGTACTCGCCGGCCAGGGCGTCGTAGCCCTCGCCCGCGGGCAGGTTGCGGATCCGCTCGATGATGACCTCGCCGGGCTGCCCGGCGTTGTCCGCGATCTGGCGGGCCGGGGCCTCGAGGGCCTTGCGGACGATGTCCACGCCGACCTGCTCGTCGCCCTGGAGTGTCAGCTTGTCGAGCGAGGGGATCGCCTGCAGGAGCGTCGTGCCGCCACCGGCGACCAGACCCTCCTCGACGGCCGCCCGGGTCGTCGAGAGCGCGTCCTCGATGCGATGCTTCTTCTCCTTCAGCTCGACCTCGGTGGCCGCGCCGACCTTGATCACCGCCACGCCACCGGACAGCTTGGCGAGGCGCTCCTGCAGCTTCTCCTTGTCGTAGTCCGAGGTCGTCTCCTCGATCTGCGCCTTGATCTGCTGCATCCGGCCCTTGATCTGGTCCGGGGAGCCTTCGCCGTCCACGATCGTCGTATCGTCCTTGGTCGCGACGACGCGGCGGGCCTTGCCGAGATCCTCGACCGTGACCGAATCGAGCTTGCGCCCGATCTCCTCGCTGACGACGGTGCCGCCGGTCAGGGTCGCGATGTCGCGGAGCATCTCCTTGCGGCGATCACCGAAGCCCGGCGCCTTGACGGCGAGGACCTGGACCGTGCCGCGGAGCTTGTTGACGACCAGCGTGGCGAGGGCCTCACCGTCGATGTCCTCGGCGATGATCAGGACCGGCTTGCCCTGCTGGACCGCCTTCTCGAGCGCCGGCAGCATGTCCGGGACGCTGGAGATCTTCTTGTCCGTGATCAGGATCATGGGGCTCTCGAGAACCGCCTCCATCCGATCCGGGTTGGTGACGAAGTACGGGGAGATGTACCCGCGGTCGAACTGCATGCCCTCGGTGTACTCCTTCTCGAGCCCGAGAGACTGCCCTTCCTCGACCGTGATGACGCCGTCCTTGCCGACCTTGTCCATGACCTCGGCGATGATCTCGCCGACCTCCGGATCCGCGGCCGAGATGGCGGCCACGGCTGCGATCTGCTCGCGGTTGTCGACCGGGCGCGCGACCCGCTTGATCTCCTCGACGACCGCCTCGACGGCCTTCTCGATGCCGCGCTTGACGACCATCGGGTTGGCGCCCGCGGTCACGACGCGGAGGCCCTCGGCGACCATCGCCTGGCCCAGGACGACCGCCGTCGTGGTTCCGTCGCCGGCCACGTCGTCCGTCTTGGTCGCGACCTCCTTGAGGAGCTGCGCGCCCATGTTCTCGAACGGGTCATCGAGCTCGATGTCGCGAGCGATTGTGACGCCGTCGTTGGTGATCGTGGGAGAGCCGAATTTCTTGTCCAGGACGACGTTGCGACCCTTGGGGCCGATCGTCACCTTGACCGCGTCGGCGAGGCGGTCGATGCCCCGCTTCAGCGAGCGACGAGCGGTCTCGTCGAAAATGAGCTGCTTAGCCAATTCCCTAGTCCCTCCAGAGATGTCGCCGGTGATCCGGCCGGATCGCTTCGTTGGCGGCTTCGCGCGTCGAGGCCTAGTCCTCGACGATCGCGAGCACGTCCTTCTGGCTGACGATGAGGAGATCCTCGCCGTCGGCCTTGAACTCCGTGCCCGCGTACTTGGCATAGAGGACCTTGTCGCCCTCCTTGACGTCCATCGCTTCGCGCTTCCCGTCGTCGAGGATGCGCCCCGGACCGGCGGCGAGGATGGTGCCCTCCTGCGGCTTCTCCTTGGCGGTGTCCGGCAGGACGATCCCGGTCTTGGTCATCTCCTCGCGGGGAGTCGGCCTGACGACGATGCGGTCGCCCAGCGGGCGAAGCTTTGTCGCAGCGGCAGTGGCTGTGGCTGTGGCCAAGGTGCGTACCTCCTCGGACGGCGCCGGGCCGTCGCGCCTGGATGTGGGGGCGTCACCGACCGCCTGGCGGCCGATCGCCCGATCGTGTTGATGTCCGCACCGCGCCGGACGATTGGACCTCCGAGCCCGGGTTGTGGGCTCATCCCCGACCATCTTCGCGGTGCTTGGCACTCTCGCGTTGAGAGTGCCAAGAGACTAGTCCAGGCGACCCTCGATGTCAACCTTGATTCGGTCAGATCACTGCCGCGGGCGAGCCCGTGGGAACGTGTGGTCGTACGTGGCCACGAGTCGCTCGCCGAAGGGTTCCGGGGGGTCGCCGCGCGTGCTGGCCGCCCACTCCGCGGTGATGCGAACCCACGTCGGCTCGTTGCGGCCGCGCGGGGTGCCGGGTGGCGACAGGAACGGCGAATCGGTTTCGACGAGCAGCCTGTCGGCCGGGACGAGCTCGGCAGCTGCCGTCGATGCTTCCTCGCCGCTTCGAAACACGAGCCCGGAAAACGAGATCGCCACGCCGAGGTCGAGGACCGCCCGGGCGTAGTCCGTCGCTCCCGAGTACGAGTGGATCACGGCCGGCGGCCGATTCCCGAACACGTTCGCTGTCGCGGCCGAGCCGAATCCCGCCGCGCGAAGCTCCGCGACCAGGGAATCCTGTGCGTCGCGGGCGCCCGGGCTGGAGCGGCAGTGGAGGATCGCCGGCTTGCCGGTCTCCAGCGCGAGCCGCAGGTTGCGCCGCAGGTTCCGGAGCTGGTCCTCGACCGGCGAGAAGACCCGGTCCAGATCGAGCCCCGTCTCCCCGATCGCCACCACCCGCCCATCGCCCGCGAGGGCGGCGATCCGCGACCACTCGCCGTCGTCGACGGCGGCCGCGTCGTGGGGGTGGACGCCGACGGCCGCGTCGATCCAGGCGAATCGTTCGGCGAGCGCCATGGCGGCGTCGCTGGACCAGCCGTTCCAGCCCGGGACGAGGATCCGCTCGACGCCGCCGAGGCGGGCGGCGCCGATGACGAGATCGGCGTCGCTCGCGAACCGGGCGGCCTGGAGGTGGCAGTGCGAATCGACGAGGCGCACCGGCGGTCAGCCCGCCGCGGGCGGGTCCTCCCAGAGCCCGATCTCGCTCCCTTCCGAGTCCAGGACGACGGCATAGCGACCCATCCCCGGCACCTCGGTTGCCCCCTCGACGACGGAGCCTCCGTGCTCCTCGACCGCGGCCAGCGACGCATCGAGGCTCGGCACGGTGATGTAGGCACGGACGACCTGGCCGGTACCGACCCCGCGCCGACCGATCGCGCCACCCTCCTCGTGGGCTGTCTGGAAGAACTCGATGTCGTCGAAGCCCTCCATCGGCTCTGGCTCCCAGCCCGCAACGGCGCGGTAGAAGCGCTTTGCCCGCTCCATGTCGTCGGCCGGAAACTCGATGTGGCTGATGCGTCCACCGGGCATGATCGCCCTCCTGTGATCCGACGCCTACGGCGCCGGCTGATCGATGTCGAGGCGGGGGAAGAGCGGTTCGGGCGTGGCGAGCCGTCCCGGGTCAGCGGCGTGGGCGCCCCATTGGAGCTCGCTCTCGAGCGACGGGCCGCCGTTGCCGTCAGCGTCATACGGATAGGCATGCCCCAACTGCTCGAGCACGCGTGGCGCCGTACCCGGCATGAACGGGGCAGCGGCGAGGGCGACCAGCCGACAACCCTCGACGAGATCACCCAGCACGTCGCGCAGCCGCCCGCCGGCGGCCTCGTCACCCGCCTTCCACGACTTGGCCAGGACCCATGGCTGCTCGGCGTCGACGAGCTTGTTGGCGGCACCCACGAAGTCCCACAGGGCGCCCAGGGCGTCATGCAACAGGCACAGGTCGAGGGCGGCGGTCCAGCCGGTGGCGGCCGCGGTCCAGGCTGAAGCCAGCGAGCGACCCTCCGTGGGCGCCGGGCGCTCGCCTCCGAGGTAGCGATTGGCCATGGAGACCGTCCGGTTGACGAGGTTGCCGAAGTCGTTGGCAAGGTCGGCGTTGTAGCGCCGAACGAACGAGTCCCACGAGACCTCCGTGTCCCGGTCGAACGGCACCTCGCGCAGGCTGACGTAGCGCGCCCCGTCCGCGCCGAAGGTTGCCACCACGTCGTTGGGGTCGAGGAAGTTGCCGCGGCTCTTGCTCATCCGCTCACCCGACGCGAGCAGCCAGCCGTGGACCCAGACCTTGCGGGGCAGCTCGATGCCCGCGCTCATGAGCATCGCCGGCCAGATGATCGTGTGGAACCGGTTGATGTCCTTGCCGATGACGTGCAGGTCGGCCGGCCACCATTTCGCGAACGCCTCGGGATCGTCCGGGAAGCCTGCGCCCGTGATGTAGTTGATCAGCGCGTCGAACCAGACGTAGATGACCCCCGCCTCGGGATCCCACGAGCCGTCCTCGCGCTCCGCCGTCTGGCCGTCCTCGCCGATCGGAAACGGAATTCCCCAGCGGAAGGTCTCGCGGCTGATCGAGATGTCGTCGAGACCGGACCGGAGGAAGGCCAGCATCTCGTTCCTGCGGTACTCCGGCTGGACCCAGTCCGGGTGCGCCTCGTAGTGCGCCAGCAACCGGTCGCGGTAGGCCGACAGGCGGAAGAACCAGTTGCGCTCGGTCAGCCACTGGAGGTCCACGTCGGGGTGGTGCGGGCAGCGCATGCCGCCGGCCGTCTCGAGCAGGTCGGAGGCGGCCCGGAAGCCCTCGTTCGGGCAGTACCAGCCCTCGTACGTGCCGAGGTAGACGTCGCCGTTGGCGTGCGCCCGGCGGACCATCTCCTGGCTCGCGCGCCGGTGGTCCGGATCGGTCGTCCGGATGAACCGGTCCGGAGTGATCAGGAGCGCGTCCTCCGCCTCGCGGAACAGGCCCACCATCTCGTCGACGAAGTCGCGCGGCTCGCGCCCCAGCTCCGCCGCCCGCTGCGCGATGTTGACCGAGTGCTCGTCCGTGCCGGTCAGGAAGAACGTCTCGTCGCCCTTCATGCGGTGCCAGCGGGCGATCGCGTCCGCGCCGATCACCTCGTAGAGCGTGTGGAGGCCCGGCCGGTTGTTCGGGTAGGCGATCGCGGTGGTCAGGTAGAACCGGGGTCGGTCGCTCATGGGAGCTCGATGGTAGCAAGCGCGAACGGGGCGAGATCAGCGGCCCTCCATCCTCCACACCTCCGCGAGGTCCGATCGCGCCA
>JACDAV010000124.1 GCA_013695255.1 Chloroflexota bacterium | reverse complement strand
ATCTACGAGATCGTCTGGGCGCGCCAGCTGGTGCTCGTGTTCGGCAACACGACGCAGGCCGTGTCCGCGATCCTGACGGGCTTCTTCGGCGGGATGGCGATCGGCAGCGTGGTGGGCGGGCGGCTGGCCGATCGAGTCCGGTCGCCGCTGCGCCTGTACGGCGTTCTCGAACTCGCCCTCGTCGTCGTCGTCCTGCTCACGCCGCTGACGTTCCAGGCCATCCACGAGCTCTATCGCGGCGCCTACGGGGCCCTGCAGGGTCAGCCGCAGGTCCTGTCGCTGCTGCGCTTCGCACTCGCGCTCCTCGCGCTGGGGCCGGCCACGGTGATGATGGGCGCGACCCTGCCGACGCTCGTGCGCCACCTGTCCGGCGGGCCGCATCACCTCAGCCGCGCCTTCGGGCGCCTGTACGCCGCCAACACCGTGGGGGCGATCGTGGGCACGCTCCTGAGCGGGCTCGTGCTGATCGAGCTGCTGGGCCTGACGGGCGCGCTCATCGTGGGCGCCACCGCCTCCGGCGTCGCCGGTGTCGTCGCGCTGGCGCTTGCGAGGGGCGAGCCGCTGCCCGACCCGGCGCCCGACCCGGCGCCCGAGGTGGCGGTCGCCCCCGGCTACCGGCCCTCCCCGACCGAGGGCGAAGGCGTGCCCGTGCCGCGCCCCACCCTGGCGCTCCTGGTCGCGTTCGTGTCCGGCCTGACGTCGCTCGGCTACCAGACGCTGTGGACGCGGCTCCTCGCCTCCGGCACGGGCGGATCGACCTACGTGTTCACGATGATCCTGGGTGTCTTCCTGACCGGGATCGCGATCGGGGCGGTCATCTTCAGCCTGACCCGGGGCCGGCTGCGGAGCCCGATCGCGCTCCTCGCGGCCTCCCAGCTCGCGGTGGCGCTCCTCGCGCTGCTGGGCCTCGTCAACGTCATCGCCCGGCCGCAGCCGCTCGACCCGTTCTTCGCGCTCGACGTGCTGGGCGAGCTCTGGGGAGCCGTGCTCCTGGTCGTCCTGCCGGCGACGATCGTCATGGGTCTCGCGTTTCCCGCGGCCTCCGCGCTGCTCCCGGATCGCCGCGGCCACATCGCGACGGAGACGGGCCAGCTCCTGGCGGCCAACACGACCGGCGCGATCTGCGGCACGTTCCTGATCCCGTTCTTCGTCATCCCGGCGATCGGTTCCCCCAGCGCGGTGATCGGGCTGGCGCTGATCAACGTGGCGACGGCGCTCGCCCTCGCTGCCGGGCGCCTGCGGGGCCTCCCGCGCGTTGGGCTCGTCGGCGCCGGCGCTGCGATCGGGCTGGCACTCGCGGTGGCACTCCGGACCCCCGGCCTGGTGGTCGACCCCGGGGAGGCTCGCATCCGCGGGGCGAACGGGATGATCGAGGCTCAGGCCGAGGACGAGATCGCGTCGGTCCAGGCCGGGCGCGCCGGTGGCGCGCAGCACCTCTGGGTCGCCGGGACGTCGATGACGCTGCTGACCGTCGATGCCCGGCTGATGCCGATCCTGCCGCTGATGATGCGCCCGGAGTCCGAGACCGCCCTGACCGTCGCGTTCGGCATGGGGTCGTCGTTCCGGACCGCGCTCATCGCCGGGCTGGAGGTCGACGCGGTGGAACTCGTCCCTTCGGTGCCGCAGATGTTCGGCCGGTTCTACCCGGACGCGGCGACCGTGCTCTCGAACCCGCGGGCGGACGTGATCGTCGCCGACGGCCGAAACCACGTCGAGCTGACCGATCGCCGCTACGACATCATCGTCACGGATCCGCCACCGCCGATCGAGAGCGCCGGCGTGTCCGTCATCTCGTCGTACGAGTACTACCTGGCCGGGCGCGACCGCCTGAACGACGGCGGGGTGATGATGCAGTGGATGCCGTACGGGCAGACGCTCGACGAGTTCAAGGCCCATGTCCGGAGCTTCCGGGCGGCGTGGCCGAACGTGATGGTGGCGTTCGGACCGGGTGGCTACGGCTTCCTCATGCTCGGCTCCGAGACGCCGCTCGAGCTGCGCGACGAGACGATGCGCGAGGTGCTCGAGCGGCCCGGCGTGCTGGAGGACCTGTCCGGCGCCTACGACTCGCCGGAGTCGACCGTCGAGGGCTGGATCGCGCGGATCCGCTCGCTCGTCTGGATCGAGGGCGACGAGGTGGAGCGGTTCGTGGGCGATGGCCCGCTCATCACGGACGACCGGCCCTTGCCCGAGTACTTCCTCCTTCGCCGGCTGTTCCAGACGGAGTCGCCGCGTGTCACGCCGAGCCTGCTCCTCCAGCTCGCTCCCGCCTGAGGTCCGTTGCGCCAGCAACGGTTCGTGGGGAAGTCGTCTAGGCTTCAGGGGTGACCTCAGCC
>JACDAV010000107.1 GCA_013695255.1 Chloroflexota bacterium | reverse complement strand
TCTTCAGGCAGCGACCCGCTCCGGCGGGTCGCTGCCGATTCCCGTCCTCGTCCTGGCGGAATGCCTCTTCCCACCGGCGACCGCGCTGGCTACCATCGTCAGACGGCCGTCACCGCGCGCAGCTGGGGGAAGGGACACGATCGGATGATTCTCCGCGTCGTCCGGGGGCACGTCCTGCCAGGAGCTGAAGGCGAGCTGCTGCGCAGGCTGCGCACGGAAGCCGCGCCGGACCTCGTCACGGTCCCGAGCCTGCGGTCCATGACCTGGGGCTTCCGTCACGAGCCTGGCGGCCTGGCGCACCTGGCGCTGTCGACCTGGACCGATCTGTCGTCCATCGTGGACCGCGCCGGCGGCCTCGACCGGCCGGTCGTCCGGACTCCGCTGGAAGACGTCGTGCGGGGCGTCCGGATCGAGCACTTCGAGCTCGTGGAGCCATCGGACGCCGGCATCATCGCCCTCGACGGCCCGGTCATCAGCGTCCTCGAGGCTGAGGTCGCGCCGAACGCGGACGCGTCCGCGATCGGCGTGGTCCGGACGAGCCGCGAGCGGCTGCGCGATGCGGGGGTCGTGGCGATCCACCTGGGCCGCCGGCTCAACCTCGGCCGGACGCAGCTGGTGGCGCTCGCGGTCTGGCACGACCGAACCTCGCTCCACCGCTTCGCGCAGGACGGCGGAGACGTGCTCTGGCGCGACTTCGGGGATCAGGTCACGAGCTGGTCGTTCGAGACGTACGACTGCATCTCGCCGGACCGGCTCCTGGTCCCGCACGCGGGCCCGGCCGTCCTGCTGGCCGATGACACGGGCGCCTATATCGACGCGTCGGCGGGTGTCGAGGCGGTCGTGGGCGTGCCGGGTGAGCTGCTCCTTCGCCGGTCGGTCGGCGACGTGACCCCGGGCTCGCGCAAGGCGGCCTTCGACGAGGCATGGAGCGCCTTCCTCCGCGCCGGGCGGCAGGAGGGCATGTACGACCTGGCGCTGCCCGACGGCAGCGAGGTGACCGTTCGCTTCCGCGCCGAGGCCAACGTCCCCGAGCACGGCGTCCACGCCAGCCTCCTGTCGCTCCCGGACCAGCCGCGCGATGACCGCTCGCTCGCCGACATCGTGGCCGAGGCGTTCGGAACGACGCCGGCGATCGAACCGGCGCCCGAGCCGGTGGCCGCGGTTCCGGCCGGTGCGATGCCGGCGGAGCGTGACCGGCAGCCGGTGGTCCCCGCCGCCGGCTGAGGTGGAGCCGGGCGGACTGCAACGAATGCCCGGGTTGCGGATGGCCCGCACGCAGCCGTAGGATGACGGGACCCACGCCGGCACCTCGTACGGGGCTCGTCCAGGTCGTCAAGCGACCGGATGCAGGAGCCCGCGATATCCGGCGGGACTGAAGGAGCTGTCAATGGCGACAGTCACGTTCGACCACGTCACCAAGAAATATGGTGACGTCACCGCGGTCCACGACTTCAACCTCGAGATCGGTGACGGCGAGTTCATGGTCCTGGTGGGGCCGTCCGGGTGCGGCAAGACCACCAACCTCCGGATGATCGCCGGGCTCGAGGAGATCTCGTCGGGGACGCTGCGGATCGGTGATCGCGTCGTCAACGACGTGCCGCCCAAGGATCGCGACATCGCGATGGTCTTCCAGAGCTACGCGCTCTACCCTCACATGACCGTCCGCGACAACCTCGCCTTCGGGCTGAAGCTCCGAAAGGTTCCCAAGGGCGACATCGACAAGCGGGTCAAGGACGCCGCGGGCATCCTCTCGCTCGACAAGCTCCTGGACCGCAAGCCCAAGGAGCTCTCCGGCGGGCAGCGCCAGCGCGTCGCGCTCGGACGGGCGATCGTGCGGGAGCCGGCCGTGTTCCTCATGGACGAGCCGCTCTCCAACCTCGACGCCAAGCTGCGGGTCCAGACCCGCGCCGAGATCGCTCGCCTCCACCAGCGCCTCCAGACGACGACCGTCTACGTCACCCACGACCAGGTCGAGGCGATGACGATGGGCAGCCGGATCGCCGTCATGAGCGATGGCCTGCTCCAGCAGGTCGGCACTCCGCAGGCGCTCTACGACCAGCCGCTGAACCGCTTCGTCGCGGGCTTCATCGGCAGCCCGGCCATGAACTTCGTCGACGTCTCGATGTCCGGCTCGAACGGCGCGACGAAGCTGACCGCCGAGGGCGAGGCCATCACCGTGCCGCTGCCGCCGCGCTTCAAGGAGGCGGTCGGCGTGACGGAGGGCCGCAAGCTCGTGGCGGGCTTCCGCCCCGAGCACATGGAGATCAGCGACGACGCAGCCAGCACCGGCGCCCGCATCCGGGCAAACGCGGACGTGGTCGAGTATCTCGGCAACGAGGAGCTGCTCCACGTCAACGCCGGCGGTCGCGACATCGTCGCGATCGTGGGCTCGGAGCACCGGGTCAAGCCGGGCGACGTGCTCGACTTCGCGGTTCCCCTCGACAAGCTCCACCTGTTCGATGCCGAGAGCGGCAAGGCGCTCACGTCGACGCGGGAGGCCGCCGCCGCCGCCGCTTCATGACCCACGCCAGCGATGGCGGCCAACCGGACAACCCTGACGCGGCG
>JACDAV010000096.1 GCA_013695255.1 Chloroflexota bacterium | reverse complement strand
CGTCGACGGTCCGGACGGTGAGCCCCCGGTCCGCGGCGGCTGACAGCCACGGCCCCACGTTGGCCTCGTGGTCGAGCCGCGTGACGACGATCTCGTCGCCCGGTTCCATGGCAGCCGTGATCGAGCGGCTGACGTGCAGCGTGAGCGAGGTCATGTTCGCGCCGAGCTTGATCTCGGCTGGGCTCTCCGCGCCGAGCAGGTCGGCCAGCGCCGCGTGGGCCTCGGCGACGACGGCGTCCGAACGCCGACTGGTGAGGAAGTCCCCGCCGGCGTTGGCGTTCGAGTCGCGGTAGTAGCGCGACACGGCGTCGATCACGGTGTCCGGCACCTGGGTGCCGCCCGGTCCGTCGAAGAAGGCCATCGGCCGACCCTCGTGGGTCAGCGACAGCGCGGGGAAACGGGCGCGGATCGAATCGACGTCGAAGGAAGGCATCGCTCGATGCTACCCGCGACCGCCGCCGGCCGCCGGTCCGGCCGGCGGGTCACCTGGCCGCCGCCGCCGCCGGCGACAGCCCGAGTCCCGACCCTCAGGCGGCTGATCGCTCCGCGACGTCCACGGTCACCCCGGCCTCCGTCGCGCCGGCAGCAACCGTGGCTGCCTCCTCGGCAGCCACGTCGATCTCGAGCCGCACCTCGTCCCCGACGAGCCAGCCGCCGGCCTCGAGGGCGACGTTCCAGTTGAGACCCCATTCCTTGCGGTTGATCTTCGTGCGCGCGCTCAGGCCGATCCGCCGCGCCCCGGTCATCCCGTTGTAGAAGCCGAGCAGCTCGACCTGGAAGGTGACAGGGCGGGTCACATCGCGGATCGTCATGTCGCCGGACACGTCGTACTGGTCGTCGCGACGCGCCCGGATCGTGGTTGCCCGGAAGACGATCGTCGGATGGTTCTCCGCGTCGAAGAAGTCTGCCGAGCGGAGGTGCTGATCCCGGGCCTCGAAGCCGGTCGACAGGCTGGCGACCACGACACGGATCTCGCCACCCGAGCGCTCCGGGGCGTCGGGGTCGATCTCGAGGCTGCCCTCGACCGCGCCGAACTTGCCCCGCACTGTCGTGACCATCATGTGCTTGGCGGCGAACGACACGTCGGTGTGGGACGGATCGATGACGAATGTCTGCATGGCTGCTCCTGTGCCGGCTGGGCCCGGCCTCCGGTTGGTTGACCGCGCAACCATAATGCCCAACTGGTTGCCGTGTCAACGATCGTTCGTGTATCATCCGCGCATGATCGAGACCGAGGCCCCGGGGAAGCTGCGCCCGGACGATGCCCGCCTCGAGATCTGGCGGTCGTTCCTGACCGCCCACGCTCGGCTCTTCCGCCGGCTGGACGACGAGTTGCGGAGCGAGCACGACCTGTCGCTCCCGGAGTACGACGCGCTCCTGCAGCTCGCCCGGGCACCGGAACGCCGGCTGCGCATGAGCCGCCTGGCCGCACGGGTGCTGCTCAGCAAGAGCGGCGTCACCCGGCTGATCGACCGCCTCGAGCGTGACGGCTTCGTCGAGCGGACGCAGTGCTCCCACGACGCCCGGGGCGCGGAGGCGGTCCTCACGGCCGCCGGCCTCGCGCGGTTGCGAGTCGCCGCGACGACGCACCTTGCCGGGGTCGAGCGATACTTCCTCGCCCCCCTCGGTGCCGCCGAGCTCTCCGCGCTAGAACGATCGATGATCACCGTTCTGCGAGCCGTTGGCGACCTCGCCGAGCCCGATGCGGCATGCGAGCCAGCGGCCAGAGGTCAGACGAGCGAGCGGGCGGGCACGCAGTCGCCCTGAGCGGCCACCCGGCCGCCGGCCGGCTGCTGGCGGGCACGAGCGGGTTCGCCTACCCCGCATGGGCGCCCCGGTTCTACCCGCCCGGCCAGCGCGCCCGTGACCTGTTGCCGTACTACGCGACGCGCCTTCCGGCCTGCGAGCTGAACAACACCTTCTACCAGCGACCGACGACCGCCAGGGTGGCGGGCTGGCTGGCCGCCACCCCCGCCGACTTTCGGTTCGCCGCCAAGGCGCAGCGCGGCGCCTCGTTGCGATCGATGCTCAGGAATCCCGACGAAAGCGTCACCTGGTTGACCGAGCCGCTGCGTCTCTTCGGGGACCGGCTGGGCGCCGTGCTGTTCCGGGTTCCGGCCGCCGTCGGCGTCGATCTCGGCCGGCTGGACGCGCTGCTCGGGGCATGGCCGGGCGATCTGCCGCTCGTCCTCGAGTTCGAGAACCCCTCGTGGAACATCGACGAGGTCCATGCCCGCCTGAGATCGGCCGGCGCGGTGCTCTGTGCGACCGAACGGCCGGAGGACGACGACCCTCCCGCGATCCGCCTGACCGGTCCGTTCCTGTATCTCCGCCTGCGCCGTCACGACTACGCGCCGGCGGCGGTCGACGCCTGGGCGGATCGCATCGTCCCGTTTCTCGCCGCCGGCCACGACGTGTTCGCGTTCTTCCGCCATGACGAGGTGGGTCGCGCACCGGAGCTTGCAGAGGCCCTGCGATCCGCCGCGGAGAGCCGCCTGGCC
>JACDAV010000082.1 GCA_013695255.1 Chloroflexota bacterium | reverse complement strand
CCGCGCGGGATGTAGGCCACTGCGGCGGATCCGAAAAACGGCAGGAGGTGGTGCTCGCACAGCGAGTAGAACGGGATGTCCTTGACGACGACCATCTCCGAGTACCGGACATCGAAGACCGCGCCGTTGATCAGCCGGTCGGGGTCGACGTGATAGCCCGCCGTGAGCTCGGTGTACATCCGGTGGACGCGCTCCGGCGTGCCCTGCAGGCCGTCCCGGTCGGGGTCCTCGCCGATCTCGGCCAGGATCTCGCGAACCGCGTCCTCGACGCGGCCGTTGGCATGCGCGCCGGCCGGGACGTTCGTCCCCTCGATCGACGTGGCGACGCCGCCCTCGCCGATCTCGGTCTCGATCTCGTCCACGAGCTTGCGAACGTGGTCCGGCAGGTCAGGAGCCATGGGCATTCGTCGTCCTCGCTGTGGCGGCGATCCTACGCCGGATCGACGTCAGCCTCGCCCGAGGCCGTAGCCAACCCGTCAGGGCTCAGGCCCGCTCGCGTCCCGGCGACGGCCAGGATGGCCGCCGTCACCTCGGCCGGCCGGTAGCGGATGAGGTTGTGCCCGTCCGACGGGAACCGGTCAACCCTGATGGCCGGCCGGCCGGCTTCGTGGAGCGCCCGCTGCACGGCCTTGAGCGCCGGACCTCGCGTTCCGGCCTCGTCCTCGGCGGCGGCGAGCGCTGCGATCGGCGCTTCGACGTCCGCGAGGACGACGTCCGGTCGGTACGTGAACAGCGCCTCGACCGCGCCGGCGAGCGCGTGCGGGCGGGTGGCCGGCACCACCCGCCCGGCCGGCGTGTCGACGACCGTTGCGCGCGCAGCGCGGTCCTGGTCCGCGTCCCAGGTCGGCGGGTCGAACGCCTCCCGGTCGCGGAGATAGGCTGTCATCGACCGCAGCATCTCGGGCGGCTCGGCGAGGCCGCGGAGGAACTCGTCGGGCTCCTGGCCGGTGGTCGCGCGCAGATCCTCCCACCCACCGTCGACGAGGACGAGGCCCGCACACCTCGGCCCGAGCGCGCGCGCCGTCCATGCCGCCACGGCGGCGCCGAACCCGTGGCCGGCCAGCACGATCGGGCCGGCGGCGAGCAGCCCGCTGCCGTCGGCGACCGCGATCGCGTCGTCGGCCAGCGTCCGGGCGTCGTAGCCGCTGGTCGGCGAGTCGGACAGCCCGTGTCCGCGCAGGTCGAGCGCCACCGTCGGCCGCCGGCGTCTCAGGCGGCGCGCGGCCGGCGCCCAGATCCACGACGTCTGGGCCAGGCCATGCACCAGCAGGACGCCCGGGCCATCGGGTTCGGCCGGCCCACCCCAGTCCAGGAAGTGGATCCGGTCCGCCGGCTCGACCAGGACGACGTAGCCGCTCGGCTCGGCGCCCGGATCGGGCTCGGGCGCGCCGTGGCGCTCGCGCTCGGGCTCCGGAGCGCCGGGACGGTCCCGGTCATGCGGCGGCGGCATCGGCGGCTAGGATACGGCCGCCATGCCGAAGCGCCGCCGCGGCTCCCGGAACGCCACCCCGAACCGCCGCTCGCCCGTCCACCGGCGCTTCGAGGCGCTCGTCGCGGTCGCGCTGTCACGCATCCCGGATCCCTTCCGGCGCGCCTTCGAGGAGGTCGCGGTCGTCATCGCCGACGAGCCGGACGACGAACAGCGCCGGGAGAACGAGCTGGGGCCGGACGACACGCTCTATGGCCTGTACGAGGGCGTGCCGCGGACCGAGTGGGGGGCCGACTGGGCGCCCGTCCCGAACAAGATCACGCTCTTCCGGCTGCCGCTCGAGACGGACTTTCCGGACCCGGACGACCTGGCCGAGGAGGTCCGCCTGACGGTCATGCACGAGCTCGCGCACCACCTCGGCATCGACGACGAGCGGCTCGACGAGCTCGGAGTCGACTGAGCGGGCGATCCGGTCGGGCCGGGCCGCGGCAGCTTCCCCGTTCGCCGCGCCCCGTCACACGCTGCCCGCTGCCCGCTGCGCCGGCGCGACACCCAGCTCCAGCAGCTCGCCGAGGCGTCGGAGCTCGACGTTGCCGCCCGAGGCCACGACGCACACCCGCTCCCCGTTCCGGATCGGAACACGACCGAACAGCACGGCCGCAAGCGCGGCTGCGCCCGCCGGCTCGAGGACCTGCTTCATCCGCTCCGCGGCAAACCGCAGGCCGGCGAGGATCGTCGGGTCGTCGAGCAGGACGATGTCGTCGACGTACCGCCGGACCATGGCCAGCGTCCACTCGCCGGCGAACGGGGCCCCGAGGCCGTCGGCCACGCTGACCGGCGAGATCGGGACGACCCGTCCCGCCGCGAGCGCGACCGACAGGGCATCCGATCCTTCCGGCTCGACGCCGACGACCCGGATCCCTGGCCGGGACTCCTTGAGCGCCGCCGCGACGCCGCTGATCAGTCCCCCACCGCCAATGGCGACGACGACGAGGTCGACATCCGGCAGGTCCTCGAGGATCTCCAGTCCGACCGAGCCATTCCCCGCGATGACGTCGGGATCGTCGAAGGGGTGGCACAGCGTCAGCCCGCGCTCGGCGACGAGCTCCAGCACCCGGTCGGCCGTCTCGCCGACGTGCTCGCCGTGGAGGATCACCTCCGCCCCGTAGCCGAGACACGCCTCGACCTTGGATCGGACGGCGCGGGCCGGCATCACGACCGTGGCCCGGACGGCCGCATCGCGCGCGGCCCACGCGTAGGCCTGACCGGCGTTCCCCGCCGAGAGCGTCACGATGCCGGCGGCCCGCTGCTCCGGCGCGAGTGACGCCACCTTCGTCCGCGTGGCCCGGACCTTGAACGAGCCGGTCTTCTGGAGGTGCTCCGCCTTGACGTACAGCCGGCCGTCGGCGACCCGGGCGCCGCCGCCCTCGCGGAGCTGCGAGGCGCCAGCCTCGGAGCTGAGCATTGCCGTCCGGTGGACGTGACCGGCCAGCCGATCGCGGGCGTCGCGGATCCGGTGGAGCGAGACGAGGCCGGCGTCGGTCACTGCGGCAGTATCGCAGCGTGCGCCGCCGGACTCGGGGCCGGTGCCGTGCCTGAACGGCCACGCGCCGTGGTCCGCCTGCCGGACCAAGGGACGGGCAGACGGGCCCAGCGGCCCCCCACCCGCGCGTTGGTCCGACTGCCGGACCCAGACGCGCGAGCTGTCGTGTTCGCCTCCCGACGCCCAGGTGGGCCGTGCCATACTTGCGTACTTGCGCAAGTCGTGAGACACTTCAGGCGATGTTGGATCAGGCCCCGGCCACGAGTGACGCCCAGCGCCGGCGATACGCGTCCGTGGGACGCGCCCTCGCCGACCCCAAGCGCC
>JACDAV010000075.1 GCA_013695255.1 Chloroflexota bacterium | reverse complement strand
ACATCAAGGGCGCCGGCGAGTTCAGCGCGGGCGACCCCGGCCGGAACATCCGGTTCGGCGTCCGCGAGCACGCCATGGGTGGCGCCGCCAACGGCATCGCGCTCCACGGCGGTTTCATCCCCTACGTCGGCACCTTCCTGACCTTCAGCGACTACATGCGCGGATCCGTCCGCCTGGCTGCCCTCACCGGCCTGCAGGTCATCTACGTCTGGACGCACGACTCGGTCGGGCTGGGCGAGGACGGGCCCACGCACCAGCCGGTCGAGCACTACGCCGCCCTGCGGGCGATCCCGAACCTGTGGTTCATCCGGCCGGGCGACGCCAACGAGGCGGCCGCGGCCTGGGCGGTGGCGATCGAGCGGATCGGCCAGCGGCCGTCGGGCCCGGTGGCCCTGTCGCTGACGCGCCAGAAACTGCCGGTCCTCGAGGGAACCGCCGAGAAGGCCCGCGAGGGCGTCCGGCGCGGCGGCTACGTCCTGCGCGACGCGAAGGGCGAGCCGGAGCTCATCCTGATCGGCACGGGCTCCGAGCTCCAGCTCGCGTTCACCGCCGCCGAGGCCCTGGAGCGCGAGGGCATCCCCACCCGCGTCGTGAGCCTGCCGTGCTGGGAGCTCTTCGAGGCGCAGGACCAGGCCTACCGGGACGAGGTGCTGCCGCCGGCCGTTCGCAAGCGCGTTGCCGTCGAGGTTGGCGTGTCGCTGGGTTGGGAGCGCTGGGTCGGCGACGAGGGCGCCGTGATGGGGCTCGACCACTTCGGCGCCTCGGCTCCGGCAGGGACGATCTTCGAGCGGTTCGGGTTCACGACGGACCGGGTGGCCGAGATCGGCCGGAGGGTGGTTCGCGACGGCCTCCGCGGCCGGGTCGAGACGCTCGAGCCGGGGCACCTGCCGGCGGTCGGGCGCTCGCACGCGAGCGGCGGCGACCACCCGACGCTCGACGAGGGCGAATCGGGCGTCGACCGCAGCGGCGGCTCAGACCCGGGCCACGACTGAGGTTGCGGGTCGGGACTCCCGTGGCTAGGCTTTACTCATGGCAGAGCGAGTAAAGGTCAAGCGGCGACGCGGGTACACCCGGGTCAGCCCCAAGCACCAGGTCACCATTCCCGCGGACGCCCTGGCAACGGCTGGTATCGCGGTTGGCGACGAGCTCAAGGTCGAGGCGCGGCCGAATGGAGAGATCCTCATCCGGCGCGTCCATGATGTGATCGATCGGTATGCCGGGAGTCTCACCGGCATGTACCCGCCGGGCTACCTCGACGAGCTCCGTGACGAGTGGCGCTGACCGTCCTGGACGCTGGCGTCGTGATTGCCTTCTTCGACGCCAACGATCCGCACCATGACGCGGCGCGAGACGCGCTGACGGCAGCGACCGATGCCCAGGATGACCTCGTCCTACCCGCCTCTGCGTACTCCGAAGTGCTCGTGCGGCCCTTCATGCGCGGAGACACGGCCGTCGATCGGATCGACGGATTGATCGACGAGCTGCCGGCTCGCGTCGAGGCGGCCTCACGCAGCATCGCCAAGGCGGCTGCCGCGCTCCGCGCGGAACATGGACGGACGCTTCGGCTCCCCGACGCCCTCGTCCTTGCCACGGCCGCCGACCTCGGGGCCGACCGCGTTCTCACGACCGACCGCGGGCTGCACACGCCTGGACTGGTCGTCGACGTCATCGGCGGCGCCTGATGCGCGTCGCATTCGCGGCCGACCACGCCGGTGCCGCCATGAAGGACGAGCTCCGGGCCCGGCTCGCGCAGGCGGACCTCGGTCACGAGCTGGTCGATCTCGGCGGCGACGGGTCGGACCCGAACGACGACTATCCGGACTTCGCGCGCGCGATCGCCGTGGCGGTCCGCGACGGCGAGGCCGACCGCGGCATCCTCATCTGCGGCTCCGGTGTCGGCGCGTCGATCGCCGCCAACAAGGTGCGCGGCGTGCGCTCGGCCGTGTGCCACGACACCTACTCCGCCCGCCAGGGCGTCGAGCACGACGACATGAACGTGCTGACGCTCGGCTCGCGGGTCATCGGCCCGGAGCCGGCCTGGGAGTGCTGCCTCGCGTTCCTGGCTGCGGAATTCTCGGGCGAGGAGCGTCACCGTCGGCGCCTCGACAAGGTCCTCGCGATCGAGGCCGCGCGCGACTGACACGCGGACCCGCGCCCTCTCAGCAGGGGCTACCATGCCAACCATGCCCGACCCCGGCTCCACCCTGACCGGCGTCCTCGATCTCCGCGTCACCCCCGACCACGCAGCCGCGCTCGACGAGGCGGTCGTCCTGGCCCGCGAGGAGCGGTGGGCGGAGCGGCTGTTCGACCGGGACACAACGCTCTGGTCGCAGGACGAGCGGGTGCAGGTCGCGATCGCCGACCGCCTCGGCTGGCTCGACGCCCCGGAGCACTTCACGAGCCAGATCCCGGCACTGGAGGGCTTCGGCAGCGGCATCCGCACGGCCGGCTTCCGGGCCGCGGTAGTCATGGGCATGGGCGGCAGCAGTCTCGCGCCCGAGGTGCTTGGCCAAACCTTCGGCGTGGCGGCAGGCGGCATCCCGGTCCATGTCCTGGACTCGACGGATCCCGCCAACGTGGCGCACGTCCTCGACGGTCTCGATCCCCTGGCGACGCTGTTCATCGTCGCTTCGAAGTCCGGCACGACGACCGAGCCACTGGCGTTCCAGGCCGAGGCATGGTCACGGATCGAAGCCGCCCTCGAGGCGCAGGAGGGGGACCAGTCGCCCGGGACGCTCATGGCCGTGATCACAGACCCGGGCAAGCCGTGGGAGTCGATCCCCCACCACGACGAGCTGCGCGAGGCGTTCCTCAACCCGCCTGACGTGGGCGGACGCTACTCCGCCCTGACGTATGTCGGTCTCGTGCCGGCGGCCCTCCTTGGCCTCGACCTCGATGCGCTTCTCAGCAACGCAGCGGCGATGCTGGCCCGCAGCCGTGATCCGGAGCCGCTGCGCAACCCAGGGCTCAGCCTCGGTCTCGCCCTCGGCACCCTGGCGAGGGCAGGTCGCGACAAGCTGACGTTCCTGCCGGACCCGGAGATCGAGAGCTTCGGCTCGTGGGCCGAGCAGCTCATCGCCGAGAGCACCGGCAAGCACAGCCTCGGGATCGTGCCCGTCGACCTCGAGCCGCTTGGCCGCGCGGGCGTGTACGGCACCGACCGCGTGTTCGTTCGGCTGAGGCTCGCCGGCTCCGCGGGCCGGCCGGACTCGGACGCGCTCGTGGCGGAGCTCGAGTCGGTCGGTCAGCCGGTCGTCCACGTGGAGCTGCGCAGCCGATTCGATCTTGCCGGGGAGTTCGTCAGGTGGGAGATCGCGACGGCGATCGCCGGCGCGGTCCTCGGCATCGATCCGTTCGACCAGCCGAACGTCGAGGAGGCGAAGGAGGTGACCCGCAGGCTGCTGGCCGCCCACGCGACGCCTGCCGGCGGCAACGGCCTGAACGACCCGGTGGGCTGGGCGGACACGAGCGAATCCGACGCCCCGGCTCCGCCCAGCGTCCCGGCGCTGGCGTCGGATGGCGGGATCGTCCTCATCGGCGACGCGCCCCTCCGGCTCACCGGCGGTGGCGGCAGCGTCGTGGACGAGCTGATCCGACACCTGGACCGGCGCCGCCCCAACGCGTACCTGGCCATCCAGGCATTCATCGCCCCGACCGAGGCTCGGACGGCGAGCTTCGCCCGGATCCGCGCCCTGCTCCGCGACGCCACCCGTTGCGCCACGACGGCGGGGTACGGCCCGCGCTTCCTCCACTCGACCGGGCAGCTCCACAAGGGCGGGCCGCCCTCCGGCTGGTTCCTCCAGCTGACCGCGGACCACCCGGCGGACCGGGAGATCCCGGGCTGGCCCTATACCTTCGGGCAGCTGATCGACGCCCAGGCCGCCGGCGACTTCGCCGCGATCGAGAGCCACGACCTGCCGATCCTGCGTGTCCATCTGGGCGCGGACCCGGACGCCGGGCTGGAGATGCTCGAAGCCGCCCTCGCCGAGGCCCTCGGCGCGCCCACGGAGGCCTGACCCCATGCGCATCGGCTTCATCGGACTCGGCCGGATGGGGGCAAACATGGTTCGCCGCCTGCTCCGCGACGGTCACGAGGTGGTCGCCTACAACCGGACGGCGGAGAAGACGAGAGAGATCGCCGGCGAGGGGGCCGATCCGGCCTTCTCGATCGCGGAGC
>JACDAV010000072.1 GCA_013695255.1 Chloroflexota bacterium | reverse complement strand
GTGGTGGTCGGGCTGCCCAACTTCCTGCACGAGGAGGCTGTCTCCATGGCGGCCGCCGCAGGCAAGCCCGTGCTGTGCACGAAGCCGCTGGGCCGAACGGCCGAGGAGGCGCGCCGGATCCTCGATACCGTCGAGCGGGCCGGCGTGTTCGGCGGCTACCTCGAGGACCTTTGCTACACGCCCAAGACCCTCAAGGCGATCCGGGCGGTCCAGGACGGCGCCATCGGCGACGTCACGTGGGTCCGCTCGCGCGAGACGCACCCCGGGCCGCACTCGGCCTGGTTCTGGGATGGCCGGCTGACGGGTGGCGGCGCGATCATCGACCTCGGCTGCCACTGCATCGAGATCGTCCGCAACTTCGTGGGCAAGGGCAATCGCCCGGTCGAGGTGATGTGCCACACGGACACGCTCGTCCACCCGATCTCGGACGAGGACAACGCCGTCGCGCTCATCCGCTTCGAGTCCGGCGCGCTCGGGCAGTTCGAGGTGAGCTGGACGTTCCGGGGCGGCATGGACCTGCGCGACGAGGTGGCTGGCACGCAGGGGACGATCTGGCTCAACCACTTCCTCCGCACCGGGTTCGAGATGTTCTCGACCGGAGGCAGCGGCGGCTACGTTGCGGAGAAGGCCGAGACCGCGTCGGGCTGGCTCTTCCCGGTCGGCGACGAGGTCTCGGAGCTCGGCTATGTCGACATGTTCACGGACATGTTCGGCGCGATCGAGGAGGGCCGTCAGCCACAGGAGACCTTCTACGACGGCTATGTGGTGAATGCGGTCATGGACGCCTGCTACCGGTCGGCGAGGAGTCGCCGCTGGGAGCCCGTGGACCTCTTCGAGTGGCGCGGCGGGACGACCTCCCGGATCGGCGGTCAGCCGGAGGAATACGACGGCAAGGTGGTGATCAAGCGCGAGATCCTGCCCGACGGGCGGCACAAGCTGATCCTCAAGGACCCCGCCAGCGGGGACTTCACCGACCGCGTCGTCGCGGGCTCGTGACCGCCCCCCGCCTGGACGTCTTCCCGGCCGCCGACTGGCCGGAACGCGTCGCCGCCGAGCTCGCGGACCGGCTGCGGGAGCGGCCCACCGCTCGCCTCTGCCTGCCGACCGGCGACACCCCGGCACCCGTCTACGCCGCGCTGGCCGACGCGGCCGCTCGCGGCGCGGTGGACCTGGCACGCGCCACCGTCGTGCTGCTCGACGAGTATCTCGGGCTCGAACCGAGCGACCCCGCGCGGTGCGACGCGCGGCTGCGGCGGGAGCTCCTCGATCGCCTGCCCGCCGCCCCGGCGTTCCACGCCATCGCCGTCGACGATGGCGACCCGGTCGCGGCGGCGGCCGCGCACGACGCCGTGGCCGCCGCCGGCCTCGACCTCACCCTGCTCGGGCTGGGGGCGAACGGTCACGTCGGGTTCAATGAGCCGGGCTCCGGGCCGGACGCCGCGACACGGGTCGTCGCGCTGGCGGAGACGAGCCGCGAGCTGGCGCACGTTCGCTACGGGGCCGCGCGGACGCCCACCGGCGGGATCACCCTCGGCATCGCACGTCTCCTGGCGTCGGCGGAGATCTGGCTGCTGGTCACCGGCGCCGGCAAGGCCGCCGTGCTGGCCCGGACCCTCGAGGGTCCGGAGGGCGATGACTGCCCGGCGTCATTCCTCCGGCGGCACTCGCGGCTTCGCGTCCTCGCCGACGAGGCGGCCGCCACCGCCTTGTCCGGGGCCAGGTGAGAGATCGGCTAGCCGCGCCCCAGTTCCGCCGGACCGCATCCGACTTTTGCTATTGACATGCTGAAGTAGGATCAGCATAGCGGTCTCGCTCACCGCGTCCGCGTCCGATTGTCCGGACATCTAGATGGGCGGTGCGCGCTAGACTGCCCCGGCACCTCGACGAAGGACAGCGGGTCAAGGCGACCAGCGAAGGAGACGGCTCCGCGCATGCGGGTCAGCGACGTCGGCGCAGCGGTCATCGGCGGCGGGTTCATCGGCACCGTCCACATCGAGGGACTTCGCCGGTTGGGCGTGCCGGTCCATGGCCTGCTCGGCTCCAGCCCGCAGCGCGGGCGGGAACGCGCTGAGGAGCTGGGACTGCCCCGAGCCTACGCCAGCCTCGATGAGCTTCTCGACGACGACCGGGTCGAGGTCGTTCACGTCACGTCGCCGAACCACCTCCATCACCCGCAGGTGCGCGACATTCTTGCCGCCGGCCGGCATGTCTTGTGCGAGAAGCCGCTGGCGATGACGTCCGCCGAATCCGCGGAGCTCGTCCGGCTGGCGGCCGCGAGCCGCAGAGTGGCGGCCGTCAACTTCAACATCCGCTTCTACCCGCTCAACCAGCACCTCCG
>JACDAV010000030.1 GCA_013695255.1 Chloroflexota bacterium | reverse complement strand
ACCTCGTTGGCGATGTTGTTCGGCGCCAGCGCGGTGTGCGCGGTCATGAAGTCGATCGCCTGCTGACGGGTCCAGCCGAGGGCGTGCATCCCGGTGTCGACCACCAGGCGGCAGGCGCGCCAGCCATCGAAGGACAGGATGCCGATCCGGTCCAGATCGCCCGAGTAGAGCTCCATCTCGTCCGAGAGCCGCTCGGTGTACAGGCCCCAGCCCTCGAAGAATGCGGTGGGCCCGAGGTGCTTCCGGAACTCCGGCAGCCCGGTCAGCTCCTGGGCGATCGCGATCTGGAGATGATGGCCCGGGATCGACTCGTGGTAGGCGAGCGTCTCCGCCTCGTAGCGAGGCCGTGTCTCCGGTGCGGAGGTGTTGACGAAGTACTGCCCGGGACGCGAGCCGTCGACCGCCGGCTGGCGGTAGTAGGCGATCGTCGAGTGCTTCTCCTCGTGCTCGGCCATCGGGACGACGGTGCAGTCCGCGCGGGGCAGCAGCCCGAACCAGTCCGGGATCGCCTCCCGCGCCCGCGCGAGCGCCGCCTCGGCCTTGCCGAACACCTCGTCGCGGGTGGTGAAGTAGAGCCCCCGATCCGAGCGCAGCCGCTCGAGCGTTGCCGCGAGCCCTCGCGCGCCCAGCGTCCGGCCGCCGAGCGCCTCCAGCTCCGCATCGATCCGGTCGATCTCCGCCAGGCCCATGGCGTGCACCCGTTCGGCCGGCAGGTCCAGCGAGGTGTGGACCCGGATCAGGGCGGCATAGGCGGCCCCGCCGCCCGGCAGGTGTCCGATCCCGGGTCGATCATCCGCCCGGGCGCGCGGCAGGATGTCGTGCTCGATTGCCGCGCCGTAGCGCTCGAGGGCCGGTCGGAAGCTCTCGCGAACCGCGTCGGCCAGACCGGCCCGGAACGCGTCCACCTCCGACGCCGGCCAGTCCGGCCGCTCCTCGCGCGCGGGGGCGAGCAGCGGCAGATCGGCGTCCGGCCGGGCGAGGGTGTCGCGGATCTCCTCGACGACCTTCTCCGCCGGCGTCCTCACCGCCACGAGACCGTCACCCAGCCCCTGGCGCAGATTGGCGGCGTGCTGATCGAGCCACGGGCCGAGCGCCCGCCAGCGGGCGACCATCGCCCGACCGTGCTCGACCGTCGCCACGGACTGGAAGGCCACGAGATCGAGGGCCAGCATGTGCGGCCCCTCCAGCGGATCGACGGACCAGCGATGGAGGCTGGAATCGAGCTGCGCCTGCTCGCTCGCCAGCTCGGCGAGCAGTGCGTTCCGGGTCACCGCGTCCGCCTCCCCGAGGGCGGTCGCGTCCAGCGCCCGCGCCCGCTCCACGAACGTCTGCAGCGTCTGCTGCCGGCTGGCGATGCCGGCCGGGGACGGGTCGTCCAGCCGGTCGTCGAAGCGGCGGTCGCCGATCGAGGTGGCGGCGGTCGGGTTGGCAGCCAGCCACGACTCCCAGAACTCGTCGGCCAGGGCGCGGAGATCGGGCGCGGCATCGGGGGCTGCATCGGGGTCGTAAGTCATCCGGTCATCGTAGTGGGGCGCCGCTAACGGCTGCGGCCCAGGTTCAGCGCAGGCAGGCGCCCGTCTCGACGGCCGCGGTTCGGTCGAGCCCGGGACGGATCCGGGCCGCGACCGCCGTCCCGCTCAGGGCATAGCCGACGTCCTCGTCCGTTCGTGCCTCCGCGAACACCACCCCGCCCACGGTGCCGTCGACCAGCATGAGCGGACCGCCGCTGTTGCCGCGCTCCACGTTGGCCCGCAGCTCCAGGATCGGTCGCGTCACCCGGCTCTGGCCGTAGATGTCCCGGCCCTGGGCCGGGTAGCTGTCCGTGACGGCCGCGGCCACGGTCGTGAGCGGCCCGCCGCCAGGAAAGCCGAGGGCGGCTGCGACCGCACCCCGCCGCGGGTCGTCGGTGGCGAAGCGGAGCGGCGCCGCGGCGAGCTCGGGCGCCCGGAGCAGCGCGATGTCGAGGTCCGGGTCGAAGAGGACGACGGTGGCGTCGTGCAGCTGTCGCCCGAGGCCGACCCGGACGGCCTCGCCGCCCGCGACCACGTGGGCGTTCGTGACGACGTAGCCGTTTGCGACCGCGAATCCGCTGCCGGTCGAGATGCCGCCGCAGGTCCGCGACGTGACCTTCACCGTGCTGCCCTCCGCGACCGCGGCGATCGCGCGGGCACGTGGATCGTCCGGCCGATCGACCGGCGGCGCGGGGAGCGGTTCGAGCCCGACGAACACGTCCGGCAACCCGGACGCGTCGAGCAGGCGACCGAGGCCGACGGCGATCTCCGTCGGCGGCGGCAGGACCGCGGCGAGCGAGCGGACGGCCGTCGAGGTCTGGGCCTGCGCCGCGAGACGCGGCACGGGACCGGCCGCCAGCAGGCCGCCCGCGAGCCAGACGATGAGGAGTGCCTGGACCGCGCCGAGGACGCCGCCCGCCAGGCGGTCGAGCGCACCCAGCACGCCGTTGCCCAGGGCCCGTCCGACGGCTCTTCCCGCCCCGGAGCCGACGCCTTCGCCGAGCCCGATGAGCAGGAGGAGCCCGGCCAGGACGATGATGGCCCGCCCGACGGGATCAACGTCCAGGAGCCAGTCCTCCGCCAGCGGAAGCACCAGGATCGCGGTCGCGGCACCGGCGACGGCGCCCGCGAGTCCGCCGATCTGCGGCAGCGCACCGGACCGGAACCCGAGCCCGACGGCGACGAACAGCAGGACGACGGCGCCGAGATCGAACAGGTTCACCGCCGGATCGTCCCACACCAGGGTGGGGCGGCACGGCGATGAGCGAGCGCCGGGGCGGCCGCAGCGGACCGCCGGATCGGGTCAGGCCGGGGCGTCAGGCCGGGGCGGCGCCCGAGCGAGTCTCGACGCGAGGCGGGTGTGCCGCCTCCCAAACGGCGAGCTCGTCCTGCCTGCCCAGCAGATATCCGAGCTCGTCTGTCCCGGCCAGCATCATCACCCGCGCGAACGGATCGACGTCGAAGGCGAGGTCCTCGTCTCCCGGCAGGTGGACGAGCTTCGCCTCGAGGTCCACCGTCAGCTCCACGTCCGGGTCGGCGGCGACCAGCGCGAACAGCCGGCCGTGCATCTCCGGGTCGG
>JACDAV010000027.1 GCA_013695255.1 Chloroflexota bacterium | reverse complement strand
CGACGCCCGCCGGCCAGCGAGCTCCGGGCGGGCCGTCGCCTCGGGCCGCGGAGCGCTGCGAGCGCCGCCGACGGCAATTCTTGGCGGCAGGCCGTCGCCGTCCGTCCCGCCGGTCGCGCCGAGCGCACCGGTGGCCGAGAACCAGCCACCCAGCGGCGCCGCTGCCACGACGAGCGCGGCCACCAGACGGAGCGCGACCCGGAACGCTGACCGTCGCCCGCGTGGATCGGACGGCTGCTCGGCCTCCGGATCGAAGTCGAAGCGCGGCGCTCGCGACCAGGCACGGGCGGCTCGGTCGGTTCCGGGCGGCGGGCTGGGCTGGGTGGTCGGGTCGGCGGTCATGGAGGCGGGGGCCGCGGTTCCGTCCGGGCTGGTCGGGCGCAGACGCGCTGGGACGCGTCGCTGTCCGACCGATGCGTCCTGCAAATCGGTCTCCTGGGCGTGGAACGACGGCCGCCGCGGTATCGCCTGGATGCTGCGCTGGTGCGTCGATCGGGCGCCAGCGGACGGTCGTCCGGATGTCGCGGCGTCGGCCTGGGGACCGTGCTACCGCGAGCGGCCCTGGCTCTCTCCTCCTGGGCCGCGACTACCGCGGGACCCTAGCACGGGCAGGAGTCGTCCGCAATCCGCACGATTCGCAGGCCACTGCGCTGCGGCGTCACCTTGAAGCCCTCGGCCGTCAGGCGTCGAGGCTCTTCGTCAGCGTGGCGAGGAACTGGGCGTTGTTGTCCGTCTTGGCGAGGCGGTTGAGCAGCAGCTCGATGCCCTCGTTGGTCCCGACCGCCGACAGCATCCGGCGCATGGTCCAGACCATCTTGAGCGTGCCCTCCTCGAGAAGGAGCTCCTCCCGACGGGTGCCGGAGCGCTGGACGTCGATGGCCGGAAAGATGCGCTTCTCGGCCAGCTTGCGTTCGAGGATGAGCTCCGAGTTGCCGGTCCCCTTGAACTCCTCGTAGATCACGTCGTCCATTCGGGAGCCGGTGTCCACGAGGCAGGTGCCGATGATCGTCAGCGAGCCGCCCTCCTCGATGTTCCGGGCGGCGCCGAAGAACCGCTTCGGCGGGTACAGCGCGATCGGGTCGAGACCGCCGGACAATGTCCGGCCGGATGGCGGCAGCGCGAGGTTGTAAGCGCGCGCGAGGCGGGTGATCGAGTCGAGCAGGATGACCACGTCGCGGCCGGTCTCGACCTGGCGCTTGGCGATCTCGAGGGCCATCTCGGCGACGTGGGTGTGGTTCTCCGTCGGCTCGTCGAAGGTCGAGCTGATGACCTCGCCCTTGACGCTCCGGCGCATGTCCGTGACCTCCTCCGGCCGCTCGCCGATGAGGGCGACCATGAGCAGGATGTCCGGGTAGTTCGAGCTGACGCCATTGGCGATGTGCTTGAGCAGCATCGTCTTGCCGGCCTTGGGCGGGCTGACGATCAGCGCGCGCTGGCCCTTGCCGATCGGGTTGACGAGGTTGATCAGGCGCTGGCTGAGGTTCTTGGGATCCGCCTCGAGGTTGATCAGCTCGTCCGGGTGAACGGGGGTGAGGTCCCCGAAGACGGGACGCCGACGGGCCGTGTCGATGTCGACGCCGTTGACCGCGTCGACCCGAAGCATGCCCCAGTACTTCTCGGCCTCGCGCGGGGCGCGCACGGCGCCGCTCACCCGATCGCCGATGCGGAGCCCGAAGCGCCGGACCTGGCTGGAGCTGACGTACACGTCGTCCGGGCTCGGCAGGAGACCGTGGCGGCGCATGAATCCGAACCCCTCGTCCACGATGTCGAGGATGCCGCTCGCGTACGCGTGTCCTGCGCGCTCCGTCTGCTGGCGAAGGATCTGATCGACAAGGTCGTCCTTGCGATCGGCGCCGGTGTCGAGCTGGAGCTCGCGGCCGACCTGCCGGAGCTCCGTGACGCTCATCTCCCGCAGGTCGCTGATGTCCAGGTCGTTGCGCTCGCGCGCAGCCTCCAGCTCCTGCATCTCGTCGTATTCGGTCACTGGAGCGCGATTGCCGCCGCCGCCCATCGGGACGCGGCGGCGGGGGCGGCGATTGCGAGACCGGGGGTCCTGTCCGTTTCCGGGCATCTGGGTAGGGTCACCTGTGGGGTAGGGGCCGGGCGGAACGATCGGACGGCCGGGGCCAGGCCGGGCTGTCGCGCGGAATCATCCGCTGCGGTGGGCCGGTGGGATGCTGGGAGGATACGCGCGGCGGTGAGCGGCGTCAACGGAGATCCGCGTGACACAGAGATCCGCGTGACCATTCGCGGATCGTCGATTCGCCGGCACGCCGCCCGTGCTTTCTCAGCGACGGTGAGAGGTTCCTCAGCGACGGTGAGGAATTCCCGCACTAACGTGCGTGGCGCCGCGCGGCGATCGCGGTTTGCCAGGTCGGCCACGCTCGGCTGTGCGCCTTCCCGTACTGACAGTGAGGAGGCGGGCCGGGACGGCCCGCCTCCTGCCAGGCAAGCGCGAGTCGCCCGGCAGGTGGAGACCTACGACCCGGGCTGGGTCGGCGCCGCCGCGACCTCCTGCTTCTTCTGCTGGGACTGCTCCGCCAGTGCCTCGCGCGTCTTGTCCCAGTCGGCCCGGAACTGCTTGATCCCCTTGTCGGTCAGCGGGTGGTGAACCATCTGCTGGAGCACCTTGAACGGCAGCGTCGCGACGTGGGCGCCGGCGAGGGCCGCCTGGGTCATGTGCACCGGGGTCCGGATCGAGGCGGCCAGCACCTCCGTCTCCAGCTCGTGGATGGCCACGATCTCGACCAGCTCACGGATGACGATCATCCCGTCCTGGTTGATGTCGTCCAGCCGCCCGACGAACGGCGACAGCAGCGACGCGCCCGCCTTTGCGGCAAGGAGGCCCTGGTTGGCCGTGAAGATCAGCGTGCAGTTGGTCTTGATGCCCTCTTCGGCGAAGGTGGACATCGCCTCGAGGCCCTCCTCGCTCATGGGCACCTTGACCATGATGTTCGGGGCGAGCTTCGCGAAGGCGCGACCCTCGTTGAGCATGCCCTCGACGTCCTCGGCGACGACCTCAGCGGAGACGGGGCCGCTGGTGATCTTCGTGATCTCCTGGAGGACCTCCTCGTAGGACGATCCGCTCGTCTTGGCGAAGAGGCTGGGATTGGTCGTGACCCCGTCGAGGACGCCCCACCGGGCGACGGTCCGGATCTCTTCGATGTCGGCGGTGTCGAGGAAGATCTTCATGAGGGTGGCTCCGGGTGCGGATCGGCAGGTGCCGATTCTACGCCCGCCGGTGCGTCCACCCTGTTTGCGGGGCGTCGGGCGCGTGACAGGGACGTCGCACCCGGCGCCGGAGCGACCTCCCCGCTCACGGCATCATGGCCGAGGCGGTCGGAAGCTGAGCGTGCGCGGCAGCTGAATGTGCTCGGCGCCGATCAGCGGGAGAGGGGCGCGTCCTCCCGGTCAGCGGCTGGGCGCATCACCGGCGATCCAGCTGTCAGCGCCTCGGTCGGCGGCGGGCTGGGTCGCGCCCCGAGCTCGACCTCGCGCCCATCGCGGATCGCCAGCGCCGTCGCAACGAACCCGTCGAACAGGGGATGTGGCCGTTCGGGGCGCGACTTGAACTCCGGGTGGAACTGGCTGGCCACGAACCAGGGATGGTCCTCCAGCTCGACGATCTCGACCAGCCGCCCGTCCGGCGACTGCCCGGAGAGGAGCATGCCGGCCCCCTCGAGCGTCTGGCGGTACCGGTTGTTGACCTCGAACCGGTGTCGGTGGCGCTCGTAGATGACCTCCTGGCCGTAGACCTGCGCAGCCTTGGAGCCGGGCGTCAGGCGAGCCGGGTAGAGGCCCAGCCGCATCGTGCCGCCCTTGTCCTCGAGCTCGCGCTGGTCCGGCATGAAGTCGATCACCGGGTGCTGGGTGAACATGTCGAATTCGGTCGAGTTCGCGTCCGCGGAGCCGGTGACCTCGCGGGCAAACTCGATGACCGCACACTGGAGGCCAAGGCACAGGCCCAGGTACGGCACGCGACGGCGGCGGGCGAAGTGGGCGGCGAGGACCTTGCCCTCGATGCCGCGGTGCCCGAAGCCACCCGGCACGAGGACCCCGGCGGCGCCGTCCAACCGCGAGGCGACGTTGTCCGCGGTCAGGGTCTCGGAGTCGACCCAGCGCACCTTGGCGTCCACGCCGTGGGCCCACGCCGCGTGGCGGAGCGCCTCGGTCACGCTGAGATACGCGTCCGGCAGCTCGATGTACTTGCCGACGAGCGCGATCTCGAGGCTCGGCTTGGGCGCCTTGATCCGCTCCACCAGCGCCTGCCAGCCGACGAGGTCCGGCGGCGCGTCCGGGTCGCCGAGCGCGAGCTCGCGGACGACCAGCCGCCCGAGCCCGGCCGCCTCGAACATGAGCGGCACCTCGTAGATCGTCTCGGCCGTCCTGGCCGGGATGACCGCGTCCGTGGCGACGTCCGTGAACAGCGCAATCTTCTCGCGGATCTCGTCGCTCACCGGGTGGTCCGATCGCAGCACGATGACGTCCGGCTGGATGCCGATCCCGCGCAGCTCCTTGACCGAGTGCTGGGTGGGCTTCGTCTTGAGCTCGCCCGTGGCCGCCAGCGCCGGCAGCAGCGTCACGTGGACGTACAGGACGTTGGCCCGCCCGACGTCCTTGCGCATCTGCCGGATCGCCTCGAGGAAGGGCAGGCTCTCGATGTCGCCGACGGTGCCGCCGACCTCGACGACGACGACGTCCGGGTCGCCCTGCCGCGCGACGCGCCCGATCCGCTCCTTGATCTCGTTGGTGATGTGCGGGATGACCTGGACGGTGCCGCCGAGGTAGTCGCCGCGCCGCTCCTTGGCGATCACGGCCTGGTAGATCCGCCCGGTCGTGACGTTCGAGAGCTGGGTCAGGTTCTCGTCGATGAACCGCTCGTAGTGGCCGAGGTCGAGGTCCGTCTCCGCCCCGTCGTCCGTGACAAAGACCTCGCCGTGCTGGTACGGCGACATCGTCCCGGGGTCCACGTTGATGTACGGGTCGAGCTTGAGGATCGAGACGCGGAACCCACGTGCCTTGAGCAGGCGACCGATGCTGGCGGCGGTGATGCCTTTGCCGAGCGAGGAGGTGACGCCTCCGGTCACAAAGACATACTTCGCCATGGTCGGTTCCTCCGGGGGTTTTTCCGATGCTATCGGAACAGGCCCGCGCGGGCAACC
>JACDAV010000021.1 GCA_013695255.1 Chloroflexota bacterium | reverse complement strand
CCGTCGCCGTGCGGGCGTGGTAGACCTCGTCGAAATGCATCCGGTACGGCTCGGCCAGTCGCCACATCCGGAGCGTGAGGGCCGCCAGCACGAGGACGACGACGAGCCACAGATCGAGGCGGTCGAGCCGGCCGCTGCGCTCGTGCCGGAGCACGGCCGTCCGGTCCGGCCTGATCGGTCGATCGAGGAGGCGGCCGCGCAGCCACGGGCCCAGGCGGGTCGCGCCGAAGCCGGGGCGCGGGCGCCAGCTGTGCAGGCGGTACCGGGGACGCGGCGGCTCGGCGGTCGGACCTGGCTCCTCTTGCGAGCTCTCCTGGATCGATGCGGCGCTCTCCCGAGCCGGGCTCTCCGCCGCCGGGCCGTCGGGGGCGTGGGCGGCGGCCGCCAGGCCCTCCGGGGCGTGACCGTCGGCAGCCAGGCCGTCCGGGGGCGTGCCGTGCCGGTCAGGCGTCCCAGCAGTGAGGTGGTCCGCGCCCGGCCCGACCCGTGCTCCCGACGCCCGGATCGCTCGTCGGAGCCGGCCGAGGGCGCCGTCCCGCAGCTGAGCAGCCACCCACAGGAACCCCACGCCATGCGCCACGGCGACGAGGGTAACGCCCGCCGGCGAGCGCAGGGCCGGCCCGATGCCGAGCCAGTCGGAGATCTGGGGATTGCCCGGGTAGAGCGTGGTCAGGACGACGTACATGTTGGCCAGGGTCGCGATCGAGAGCGCCAGCCAGGCCACGCGCCACCGGATCGAGACGGCGGCGAGGATGCCGCCGACCGCATAGAACGGGAAGAGATAGCGCTCGTGGACGCGGGTCGGCACGACGAAGAACGCGATGGCCAGGACCGCGAGGCCCACAAGGATCGTCCGGCGGTCGGGTCGCCGGGCCACCGCCAGAACCGTTGCGATGACGGTGCCCAGCAGCAGCGCGGTGCCCACGAGGACCGCCGGGATGGCGCCGAACAGCCAGGCCCGATCGCACGAGGTGGCGCCCAGGTCCTCCGACGGCGGGATGACCATGTCGCAGATCCACTGCCCATTGGCGGCGATGCCCTGCCCGTCCAGCTCGAGCAGTGCCCACGGGTTGTAGGCGTTGACCGTCACGTACGGATACGTCGCGGCCGCGGTCCCGACCTGCTCGGCGAGATCGACGATCGAGAGCCCGAAACCGCCGGCCACCACGATCGCGGTCAGCAGCCCCGCGCCCGCGGTGGTCAGGATGCGGACCGGTCCGCGGACCCGCCGCTCCCAGGCCAGCGTCGTCCGCCCGAGCCGCGGCCCACCAGGGTGGCCGGGCGCCGCCTCGTCGCCGTAGCCACCGGCCGGGAACAGCGCCCGACGGATCGTCACGGCGGCCACGAGCGGCACCAGGATGCCGAGCTGTGGCTTGATGATCGCGGCGATCACGGTCAGGATCGCGGCACGCTCCGGGCGGTCGCGCCACAGCTCGCGCAGCCCCAGCAGCAGGAAGACCACGCCGACGGCGTCGACCTGGCCCCACACGACCGAGTCGAACCAGGTGATCGGGTTGGCGACCATCAGCGCGCCGCCGATGAGCGCCGCGCGGCGGCCCGCGCCCAGCTCGCGCGCCATCGACCAGACTAGCCAGCCGAGCGCGATGTCGGCGAGGATGGCCGGTACCTTGATCAGGTCGCCGATGTCGCCGAGGATCCGGCCCACGATCCCCACCACCCACAGGACGTACAGGTAGCCCGGGGTGTAGTCGTGGAAGAAATCGCGCTCGTAGAACCCGTACGGGCCTTCCGCCGCCAGGTTGGAGGCCCAGAACCGAAAGGCCCCCAGATCGACCTCAAACCCGGAGCCCGGCAGCGCCTGTGTCAGAATGAGGCGGAAGACGAGGCCAAGCGCGAGGACGACGAGGATCGCGCTGGCGGATTCGCGCGTCCTGACGGTCCGCGTCGGCGCTCCGGTGTCCCGGCCGGGCTCGCCCGCAGCGGGACGAATCACCGAGGGATCGGCCTCCAGCACGAGCGTTGAGGTGGAGCGCAGGGTAGCACAGGGTCGCCCGCCGGACGGTCCGGCCGATCGATCGCCGGACCCCGACGGAGGCGCGTCGCCAGGCTGGGTGGGCGTCGCCGGCCTGCTCGGGTTCGGCGCGCTGGCCCTGGTCGCATACGGCATCGGCGACGAGGGGACCGTCCGCCTCTACAACCACTTCGTCTGGCAGGCGCTCGCCTTCCTGGACGGCCGGGCGGCGATCGACTATCCCGTGGCCGCTGTGGGGGATCTGCCCGGCAACGAGTTCTTCCAGGACGTCCTGCCGCTGACCGGCCCGAGCGGTGAGCCGACTGGCGGGGGCCTGATCCCGTTCCCACCCCTGCCGGCCATCCTGCTGATGCCGTTCGCGGCGGTCTGGGGGTTGCGCACGGACGCGCAGGCCATCGCCGGCGTGCTGGGAGCGGTCGACGTCGCGGTCGCCTGGTGGATGCTGGGGCGGTTGCCGATCGGCACCGCCGTCCGCGCGGTGACGACCCTGTTCTTCGGCTTCGGGACCGTCTTCTTCTACACCGCCGAGCTGGGGACCACGTGGTACTTCGCCCACGTGATCGCCGTCGGGCTCGGGCTGCTGGCCGTCGGCCTCGCGGTGGGCGCGGACCCCGATGCCTCGCGCACGGAGGACCAGCGGGGGCATCCGCCCACGCCTCGGTATCCGGTCGGTCGGGGCGAGCCGAGGCGGTCCCTCCACGCGACCGTGAGCAGGCTGCCGGAGCTCATCGACCGCCGTCAGCTGGTGATCGGGTTCGTCTTCGGCCTGGCCTGCACCGCCCGCCTGACCATGGCCTTCGCCGCGCCGTTCTTCCTGCTCGTCGGGGCCGGGGGCAGCTGGCTGGCGCGCGGCGCGTCGGCAGCGATCGGCGCCGCCATCCCGATCGGTGCCCTGATCCTGTACAACCTGGTCAGCACCGGGCACCTGTTCCACCCGGCCTACGAGTACCTCTATCTGACCGAGGCAGCGGGGTATCCGACCCTCGGCTACAACCTCGCCTGGGGAATCGAGGATCCGCGTTACATCCCCCAGAACCTGTCGATCGCCCTGCTCTCGACCCCGGTCTTCATGCCCGACCTGATCCCGGCCGCCCTCGGCGACCACACCCCGCTGTGCACCGAGCCGGGCGCCATCCGTGGACTCTTCGACGAGGACTGCCCCCTGCTGCTGCCGCGCGACACCGGGATGAGCCTGCTGCTGGCCAGCCCCGCCTACCTCCTCGCCCTGCCTGCGATCCGGCACCTGGGCGTTCGATCCAGGCTGGTCACCGGGGCCGCGGTCGGCGTGCTGCTCGTGTTCGTCGTCAACCTGATGCACTTCAGCCAGGGCTGGGTCCAGTTCGGCTACCGGTTCAGCAACGACTTCGTCCCGTTCGCCCTCCCGGTCGTGGCCCTCGGCATCCAGCTGGGACGCCACCGGCGGCTGCTCGTCGCCGGGCTCGTCGGGGCGTCGATCGCGATCAATGTGTGGGGGGCGGTGTGGGGGGCGCTGCTCGGGTGGTGAGGCAGCCGCGGCTGCTGGCGATCGCCGCCGGCGTGGCCGGGCTCGCCGTCCTCGCACTCTGCCGCGCGGCGATGCTGCCCGGGGTGGGCTACTGGGACACGGCCGAGCTGCAGACCGTCGGCCCGGTCCTCGGCGTCGCCCACCCGACCGGCTTTCCGGCCTGGGTCGTCGTCGGCTGGCTCGCCTCGGTCGTCCTGCAGCCGTTCGGCGATCCGGCCCTGCGGATGAACCTTCTGTCCGGACTCCTGGTGGCGGGCGCGGTGAGCGTCACCGTCGTGCTGGGGCGGATCCTGACGCGGTCCACGTCGCTCGGGGTCGCCGCCGGGCTGGGGCTGGGGACGACCGCGCTGGTCTGGCGGATCGGGACCTTCGCCGACGTCCACGCGCTCCACCTGCTGCTGCTCGCCGGGCTGCTGCTGGCGCTCGTGGCGTGGCAGCGGGAGCGAGCTCGTGGCGGCGGCGACCGCTGGCTCGTGGCGGCGTCCGCGGTCTTCGGCCTGTCGCTGGCCAATCACTCGCTCACCCTGCTGCTCGCCCCGCCCGTCGGGCTGTACGTCCTCTCGGTCGAGCGGCGGCTGTGGCAGCGGGGCCGGCTCGTGGCGCTGTGCGCGGGCGTCCTCATCGGAACGGCCGCCATCCTGTATCTCGAGCTGCCGCTCCGGGCGGGCGCGTTCCGGGCGCCGCTTGTGTACGGGACGCCGGAGACGTGGGACGGCTTTCGCTACATCGTCCTTGGCGAGCAGTTCCGGGGCAGCATCGTCGATCCGTTCGGCGAGCTGTCTCGCAAGCTCCGTGAGCTGGTCGACCTGGCGGCGGCGCAGCTGGGCCCGCTCGCCGGGCTGGTGCCCATCGGGTTCCTGGTCACCGCGGTCCGCGAACCGCGCTACGCGCTGCTGACCGGCCTCGCCGCCGCGATCACCGTCTTCTTCGCCGCCTCGTACGTGAACGCGGACATCGGCCGCTACTACGTGGGACCGATCCTGATCGCCTGGACCTGGCTCGCGATCCTCGCCGCGGCGGTTGCGGACGCCGTCGCCGGCCTGGTCCAGCCGCGCGCCGTGGACGAAAGCCGGGCGACCGCGCGCGACGTGCCGGCACCCGGGCTGGACGCCCGGCCGCTGGCGGCCCTGGGCCTGGCCGCCGCGCTGCTGGTGCCGACCGCCGCGGACCTCGGGTCCCGCGCGGCCGCCGTCGACCGGAGCGCTGACACGAGCGCCGGTCAGTGGCTCGACGCCACGATCGACAGGCTCGAGCCGGACGCTGTCGTGATCAGCTGGTGGAGCTACTCGACGCCGCTATGGTACGCACAGCACGTCGAGGGCAGGCTGCCGGGCGTCCTGATCGCCGATGACCGCACGCGCCTCGATCAGCAGCTGGGAGAAGTCAGCGACGTGATCCAGCGCCATCTCGGTCGCCAACCGGTCTACCTGATCCGATCGAGCGCCGGCGAGCTCCGCCAGCTCGCCCGGACCTACCAGCTCGATCCGGGGCCGGTGCCGAACGAGCTGGTCCAGGTGGTCGGTCCGCTGGCGGCCGACGGATGAGCGCACCTGCCGCCGCCCCCGTGCCGACGCCACCGGTCCGCCCGAACGAGGTCGTGGATCGCCTCAGCTTCTTCTTTCCCGCCCACAACGAGGAGGACAACCTCCGGCCGTTCGTGGCGGAGGCGATGGAAGCGCTGCCGGCCCTCGCCCGGACGTGGGAGATCGTCATCGTCGACGACGGGTCGCGCGACGCGACGCCGGCCATCGCCGACGAGCTTGCAGCCGGCAATCCGTCCATCGTCCGTGCCGTGCACCACCCGACCAACCTCGGCTACGGCGCGGCGCTTCGGTCCGGCTTCGGCGCGGCGCGCTACGAGCTGGTCGCGTTCACGGACGGGGACCGGCAGTTCCAGGTCGCGGACGTGGGCCGCCTGACGGCCCGGCTGGCCGAGCCGGACGCTCCCGACTCGGTGGTCGGTTACCGCATCAAGCGGGCCGATCCGCTCGTCCGGACGGTTTATGCGCGCCTGTACCGGCTGGCCAACCGGATCTTCTTCGGGCTCCGCGTCCGGGACGTGGACTGCGCCTGCAAGCTGTTCCGGCGGAGCGCGCTCGACGGCCTCCGGGTCGAGTCGGGCGGCGCCTTCTTCTCGGCGGAGCTGCTGATCAAGCTCGGCGCCTCGGGGCGCCGGATCGCCGAGGTGGGCGTTCCCCACTACCCGAGGACGGCCGGCTCGGCCACCGGGGCGCGTCCGGCGGTCGTGCTCCGCGCGGTTCGCGACTTCTGGGCACTCCGTCTCCGGCTCTGGGCCGCGCCCGGCCGTGCGCTGCGGCGCGGCCAGCCGGTGGTCGAGGCCATCGAGCCGGTGCCGGGCGAACGCTAGCCGGCGGACCGGTCGCCGCCGCCGGGTTCCGCGTCGAGCGAGTTCACGAACTCGCGGAACACGTCCAGCCGGGGGTCGACGATTTTCTCGCCGGTCGACTCGAGCGCCGCCCCGCCCTCGTCGTCCTCGTCGATGCCGCTGTCCCCGCCCAGCCCGGCCTGGTCGAGGATCGTCTCGGCGGCGAAGATCCGGACCCCCGACCGCACGGCGAGCGCCAGGGCGTCGGATGGCCGCGAGTCGACCTCCACGGTGCGCCCATCGAGCTCCAGGAACAGTCGAGCGTGGTACGTCTCCTCGGCCAGCGTGGAGATCACCACCCGGTCGACCCGGATGCCGAGCTCCTCGAGCGTCGCCGCGAACAGGTCGTGGGTCAGCGGTCGCTCCGGTGTGAGTCCCTGGAGCTTCATGGCAATGGCGCTCGCCTCCCACGGCCCGATCCAGATCGGCAGGTAGCGCTCGCGCTCCGTTTCCTTGAGGATCACGACGTGACGGCTCGAGAGCATGTGCACGCGCACGCTCTCGACAATCATCTCGACGAGGCCGTCGGCCATGGGCGGATTATCCCACGGTCGTGGAGCGGAGCGGCCCGGCGGTCCGATCCGGGCTCACGGGGCCGCCGACGATCCAGCCCCCGCCGAGGCGGCCGGCGAAGCTGGCGGACCGGATCCGCCCGGCGCCGGCGAGGCGGCCCCACCGACGGGCCTCAGTCGCGAGAAGTGGATCTCGCCGGCGGTGTTCCAGACGAGGGTGGACGGGGCGCCGTCCCGGCCCAGCGCGACGTACATCCCCCGCAGGTCGGACCAGTTCTCGTTGCCGGCGGGAAGGCGGTACTGCTCCTGGAGCTGGCCCTCTTCCTTGTCAAAGGCGATCAGCCGCAGGTTTGCCTCGTCCAGGAGGTAGACCGGCGCGTCGGAAGCCGGGGCCGGCGAGGTCAGCAATCGGTACGCCGGCGCGCGGCGGACCACGTCGTCGCCCGGTGGGGCCGGTGCCCAGCCGTGCTCCGTGCCGTCCGCGAACCGAACCACCCGGCCGTTGTCGGCGAGCCAGACGTCGGTGTCGACGTACAGGCCGGTGACCCGGTCGAGCGGTCGTGGGGCGGTCAGCCAGCTCTCGCCATCCTGCGCGATCCCACCATCGGGGTCCGCCTCGTAGGCGATGATCTGCTGCTCCGTGGCGTCGAGCACGTAGAGCGTGTACAGCCTTCGCTCGGCGTCCACGACTGCCGTGCCCATGGCCGCGATGTCACCCCAGGCGTCCGCGTCGTCGATCTCGACCAGGCTGGTCGTCCCCTCCCCCTCGACCTCGCCCGGGCGCCACCGCCAGAGCGTGTTGTCCGCGTCGAGGACGAGCAGGTCGCGCCCCCCGACGGTCATCAGGCGGGGCTCGCCGACCGTGCCACCGTCAGCCTCCGTGCCCGGGCCCATCACCTGCGCCGCCCTCTTCTCCCGGAGGTTGACGCGCCAGATCGTCCGGCTCGTGCCGTCCAGCACGTACGGGACGCCGTCCGGTCCACGCACCATGGCGACCAGGTCAAACGGTGGATCGGCCGCCTCGTCGAACGCGAAGACGACCCGGTCCTCGACGGTCACGATCGGGAAGAGCCGATCGAGCGCGGCGACCACCTGTGCCCGTTCGGGAGCGGTCTCGCTGGACGGCAGACCCGCCCGCTCTGCCTCGTCAAGGTGGGCCTGCGCCTCGGTCAGGAGCTGCAGGGCGCGCGCCCGGTCGGTCGTCACCAGGTCGACGCCGGGGCCGGAGACACGGGCGAGACTGGCCCTGGCGGCGTCGAGCGCCCGTCGGCCGGCGTTGGCGGAGGCGGCGGCTGCCCTCCCCGAAGCTGCGCCAGGCGCCTGGGCGGGCGCCTGCTCCCGCGGAGCGAAGAAGATCGCGAGCCCAAGGCCGGAGGCCACGACGACGAACGCGAGCAGGGCCACCGCGGCGCGGAGCTGCGTCTCCCGGCGCCGGTTGACGGGCCTGACGCGTCGGTGTCCGGGGCCGCGCCGGGGCAGGAGATCCTGGAGCCTGACCACCGCTCGCTCCAGGGCGCTGCCGGCCAGCGTCCGCGCCTGGCGCGCGCCGGCCTGCAT
>JACDAV010000018.1 GCA_013695255.1 Chloroflexota bacterium | reverse complement strand
CGGCAGGTGGAGTTCGAGGGCGATGGCCTTTGGCGGGCCACCAGCGGCCGGCCCGGCGCCCGGAAGCCTCCGCGAAGTCTCTGCCAGGAGGGCGCCGCCCCGGCTCGTCAGGAGCCCGCGAATTTCCCGCAGACGCCCGTAGACCAGGACGTCGACGACCATCTGTCTGCCGGCAGTGGCAGAGAGCGCCGACGCGTCGCGGATCAGGATTAGAGATCCGGCCTCGATCGCGAACGCCACCTCGGCGAGCGTCCGCGTTGTTCCGCCCACCTCGCGGACCTCGAGCGTCGCGGCTGTCCTCCGTCGCGGCGGGATGACCGGGACAACCGCGTCGAACCGACCAGCCGCGTCGACCTCGGCGGTGGCCTGGCCGAGTCGTGCACCGGCGATCCGCACCACAGCCTCGATCGTCCGGACCCCCGACGGCGCGGTGCCGCGCACGTCGATCTCGGTCGTCCGCAGCCAGAGCGTCCCCGCGATCGGGCTAACGAGCTGGAACCCGGCCACCGTGACGGCCGCCTCGCTTGCCACCGCGGTCGACGCGTCCGGCTTGGGGTTCGGGCTCGGCGGCGCGGCGCCGGGGACGAGCCGCCCGAGCACGCCGAATGTCACGATCGCGACCAGCGCCACCGCCGCGATCGCGATTCCCGGCCCGCGACCGGATCCGATCGCGGTCGGCACGAGCGGGTCGCCGGGCGGCTGGCTCGATGTCACCAACGAAGCGTCCCACGGACGGCGGCGCTGTCAAGCGGACACTGCTGCAGCCGGCAGCGGGACATCGCCGCAGCCGGCCGCGGGCCCAGCCGCGGGCGGCGGCGGTGAAGGCGCCTATTGCGAGGAGCCACCGCATCGGCACGTGTGGCCGGGCCCTCGCCGCGGCGATCGCCCCGTCAACCGTTAGATGCTCTACGGACGCGCGGCCGGCCGCGTGGCGCGGCCGATCAGCGGCCCGTCGGCTCCCGAGCGATGTCGCGCGCGGCCCACGCAAGGCCGATGGTCCCCGCCATCGCGAGCCAGTATCCGAGCGCCCGGTCCGGCAGCAGGCCCGCCGGCCGATCGAGGAAGTTGAACGGCCACAGGAGCACGCCCAGCATGGCCAGGCCGGTCAGCATCGCGTGAGGCAGCCAGCGGTCGGCGCTGACCCGCCGCTCGCCGGCGGCGTAGGGCAGCGCCACCAGCGCCAGCGTCGCGAGAGCCGCCACGAAGGCCAGGACGCCACTGCCGTCGAATGCCCGGAAGGGGAGCTGCGGCAGGTCGCCGACGAACGTGTACCACGGCAGGAGACAGCCGACGAGCAGGACCACGGCGGCGCCGATCGCCACCTTCCGGCCCCGGCTCATCGGCCGGCGAGCGGTCATCATGCCGGCTCGGAATAGACCTCGGGCTTCAGGACGCCGACGAAGCGGAGGTTCCGGTAGACCTCTCCGTAGTCGAGCCCATAGCCGACCACGAACTGGTCCGGGATCGTGAAGCCGATGTAGTCGACGGGAATGTCCACCAGGCGCCGGGCCGGCTTGTCGAGAAGCGTGCAGATCCGGAGGGTGGCGGGGTTCTTGCCCCTGAGGTAGCGGATGAGGTAGTTGAGGGTCAGCCCGGTGTCGATGATGTCCTCGACGATCAGGACGTCGTCGCCCTCGATCGTGGCCGACAGGTCCTTGAGGATCCGGACGAGCCCGGATGACTCGGTCGCGGTCCCACCATAGGAGCTGACCTCCATCAGGTCGATCCGGACCGGGATCGAGATGGCGCGCATGAGGTCCGCCATGAACGGCAGGGAGCCCTTCAGCACGCTCACCAGGGTCAGCTGGCGCTCGGCGTAGTCGACGCTGATGCGGCGGCCCAGCTCGACGACCTTCGACTGGATCTCGTCCTCGGACACCAGGATCTCCCCGATGTCGCCGTGGAGGTCGACGCGTCGGGTCACCTGGCGGCCCGTCGTTCAGCGGCCAGCCGGCGGCGGGCGCGCCGGCCGGCCCCCCGCCGGGGCGACGAGGTGCGACCGGCCGGGACGGCTGCAGCA
>JACDAV010000011.1 GCA_013695255.1 Chloroflexota bacterium | reverse complement strand
GGTCGTCCTTGCCGTACCCCACCTCCTCGGCCACCTTCGTCGAAAGCGGCGGATCGGCCGACAGCTCGGCGCGGATCGCCTGGGCGTCGGTGGCGATGAAGCGCAGGAACTCGAGCGCGAGCGCCTGGTCGTCCGAATCGGTGAAGGTGCCCCAGGCGGCGGTCCACGTGTCGACGAACGTGTCGCCATCCTGGATGACGAAGAACGGCGCGATCCCGAAGTCGACGCCCTGCTCGACATACTTCGGCGTCTCGGTGAAGTCGGTCCACGTGATCCCGATGCGCCCGGCCGCGAAGAGGTCGGACTCGCTGGCCGCCTCGAGGATCTCGCCGGTCGGCGCGAGGCGCTCGCGAACCACTTCAGCCGCCACGTCGAAGGCGTGGACCATCGCCGGCCCGTTCATGTAGCCGTCCGTCTTGCGGCCGTCCGGGCCGAAGACGTCCTTGGCCTGGATGCCGAGACCCCAGTCCGGCATCGCGCAGCCGAAGACCGCCTTGTTGGGATCCGGGTCCGGCTTGCCGACGGCCCGGCAGAGATCGGCGTACTCGTCGATCGTGAGCGATCGGTCCGCCGGCGGATGCTCCACGCCGGCCGCATCCAAAAGCGTCTTGTTGTAGACGAGGACGTTGCCGCCGAGGAAGTCGCCGACGCCGTAGACGCCCGACTCGATCGTGCCCTTGGGCGTCGCCCGGGCCAGCCCGCCCGGGTTGAAATCGGCCACGTCGACGCCCCATTCGGCGAGCTTGTCCGAGATCTCGACGACCTTGCCGGCCTGCATCCAGGTCCGGTCCTCGAGGACCGCCACGTCCGGCGGCGCCTGTGCCTGGAGAGCCGTGTTGATCTTCGTGACGTACGTGTCCTCGCCCACCACCAGCAGCTTCACCTTGACGCCGGGGTGGGCATCCTCGAAGGCCTTGGCGTATGCCTTGATCGGCTTCTCGTCGTCACCCTGGGGGATCGTCCAGACGTCGAGCGTGCCGGTCAGCTGAGCGGTCGCGCCCGGTGCCACGCTGGCGTTCGACGCGGGGGCCGTGGCACCACCGCGCGGACCGCAGGCGGCGAGCGTCACCGCGACGGCCGTCGCGGCGAGCGCGGCAAGGACGGTCGAGCGGCGGGGACGGCGATCGATGCGCGACATGGTGGCTCCTCTCGGTGCGACTGGATGGAGGTCTAGGCGGTCACGGGCGCGCGGCGCAGCTCGGGGATGACGGTACTCGCGATCCTTCGCAGCCCGTCCCGAGCGCCCGGGCCCGGCATCGCGGTGGTGAGGTCGGTGAAGCCGAGACCGGTCATCTCGTCCACCCAGCGGCGGAAGCGGTTCTCGGAGGCAAGAGCGTGGACGCCCGTCCAGGTCGACCGGCGGATGGCCGCCAAATCGCGACCCGCGAGGCGCGCGAGCTCGTCGAACCGGGCGGCCTGGGTCGCGAGGTCCTCGGTCACCGCCTCGGTCGCGGCACCCGGGGTCGCCGGGAACGTGTCCCAGATGTCCGCCAGGCGCGCCGCGATCGCGAGCGTCCGCGGCCGGTGCGCCGCGATCAGCAGCGGCATGCTGGGCCGGCCGGGACGGGCGACCGGCGCGGGATCCAGGAACGCATCCTCGACCCGGTAGAAACGACCGGCGAACGTGACTCGCTCCCGATCGAGCAGTCCGCGGACGACGATGGCCGCCTCCGCCAGACGGGCGACGCGCTCCCCGGCCGGCGGCAGGGCGAAGCCGAACCGGCGATGCTCAGGCTCGAACCAGCCGGAGCCGAGGCCAAGGATCGCCCGGCCGCCGCTGATCTCGTCGACCGTGGCCGCCTCCTTGGCGAGCAGGGCGGGATGGCGGAACAGGTTGTTCGTGACCAGCACGCCGAGCTCGATCGCCGAGGTTCGTGCCGCCAGCGCGGCGAGGAGCGTCCAGGCCTCACCGCACGGCCGCTCCGGCGGTCCGTCCGTCGGCGTCAGGTGGTCGACGAGCCAGGCGTGGTCGTAGCCCAGCGCCTCCGCCTCGAGGACGTCGTCGAGCAGCCGCGCCCACGACTTGCCGGCCTGGCCGATGAACAGCCCGAAGCGCAGCGGCGGCCGATCGGTCACGGCTCGACCACGACCTTGCCCGTCGCACCCGACAGGAACAGCTCGAACGCCCGCTCGAGCTCCGCCACCGGCAGGCGATGAGTGACGATCCGTGCCAGCTCCGCCCGGTGGCTGCGCAGGAGCTCGAGGTTCCGCGGCAGCTCGTCGAGCCGGAAGTACTCGCTGCCGAGGACCGCCCGCTCCGGTGCGATGAGGTCCCGCGAGACGTCGAGCGCGAGGTCCTCGCCATGACCGATGCACACGAGCACGCCCCGTTTGCCGAGCACACCGAGGATGTCCCGCCGGGCGGCCGTTCGCCCGGCCCCGTCGATCCCGAGGTCCGCGCCGCCCCGGATACCGGCCGCGCGGACACCGTCACCGAGCGATCGAGCGCGCAGGTCGACCGTCCGCGCACCCAACGTGGCGGCAAGCTCGAGCCGGAACGGCACGATGTCAGCCACGATGACCGGGACGTCCGGCCCGAGCAGCAGGTGGCTCATCGCCACCGCGCCGAGGCCGATCGGCCCGGCGCCCCCGACCACCACCGACTCGATGTCGTCACGCAGCCGGCGGGCCCGGTCGATCGCGTGCCCGGTCGTGCCCATCACGTCCAGCAGGAGCGTCGCCTCGGCGAAGGGCAGATCCGCGGGAATGGCGAAGAGCTGGCGCTCGTGGACGAGCGCCCAGGCGCCGAGCCCGCCGTCGCGTGTGAAGCCCGTATCCGCCCGCTTGCCGAGGCACTGGTTGGTCGCGCCGGCGCGGCAGCTGCGGCACTCCCCGCAGACGTCCATCAGGTAGACGACGCCCGGGGTCCCGACCGCCGTCGCGGTTGCCGGTCCGGCGGCTGCCACGACGCCTGCGACCTCGTGACCGGGCGTGACCGGCGATCCGGAATCGAGCTGGTGCCGGTCCGTCCCGCACAGGGCGTTGGCCCGCACCTCGATCAGGAGCTCGCCGTCGCCCGGCTCCGGAACCGGGCGATCGCGGACGCCGATCCGCCCGCCGCCCAGGAAGTGCGGAGCACGCTGGACCCGCGGCGCGACGGTCAGCTCGACCACGCTACTCGGCCCCGTCGTAGCGCAGCGCGACCTGCAGAACCTCGGCGGGACGCGTCAGCGCCTCGAACGCATCGGCGGCCCTCTCGACCGGCAGGGT
>JACDAV010000009.1 GCA_013695255.1 Chloroflexota bacterium | reverse complement strand
ATGTCGCCGTCCATCGAGAAGACGCCGTCGGTCACGACGAGGATCAGCCGGTAGGGCTCGCCGGCGCCGTCGCGGCCCTGCTCGCGGGCCTCGCGGAGGATCTCGCGGAGGGCGGCCGCGTCCGCATGCGGGTAGATCCTGCGCGGCGCTTTCGACAGGCGCATGCCGTCGATGATCGAGGCGTGGTTCAGCTCGTCCGAGACGATCAGGTCCGTCTCGCCGGTGATCGTCGGGATGACCCCGGTGTTGGCCGCGAAGCCCGACTGGAAGGTCAGCACGGCCTCGACGTCCTTGAAGCGGGCGAGGTCCGCCTCGAGCTGCTCGTGGAGGGTCATCGTGCCGGCGATCGTGCGGACCGCTCCGGAGCCCGCCCCGTAGAGGCCGACCGCGTCGAGCGCTGCCTGCCGGAGCCGCGGGTGGTGGGTGAGCCCCAGGTAGTCGTTGGAGGAGAGGCTGATCAGGCGCCGGTCGTCGACGGACACGATGGGGCCCTGGGCGGAGGACATGACCCGGAGCGGGCGGAAGAGATGGCGCTCCCGCAGGGCGGCCAGCTCGTCGGCCAGGAAGTGGAGCGGGTCGTGCCGCGCGGTCGTCGCCATCGGTGGAGCCTCCGTGTCGCCGCTCAGGCTGTCCAGTCCATGATGACCTTGCCGGAATCCCCGGATCGAGCGGCCTCGAACGCCTTTTCGTGGTCGCGGAACGGGAACCGGTGGGTGATGACCGGCCGGATGTCGAGGCCGGACTGGAGCATGACCGTCATCTGGTACCAGGTCTCGTACATCTCGCGGCCGTAGATGCCGCGCAGGGTCAGCATCTTGAACACGACGGCGTTGAGGTCGAGCGCGATCTCCTCGGTCGGGATGCCCAGGATCGCCATCCGACCGCCGTGGGCCATGTTCGCGATCGCCGTCCGGAGGGCGGACGGATTGCCGGACATCTCCAGGACCACGTCGAAGCCCTCGACCATCCCGAGCTCGCCCTGCACGTCGCCCAGGTCACGGGCCGCGGGGTCGATCGCCAGCGTGGCCCCCATCTGCTCGGCGAGCCGGCGGCGGTAGTCGTTCGGCTCGCTGACGACCACGTACCGGGCGCCGGCGTGACGCGCGACGGCGGTGGCCATCAGGCCGATCGGCCCGGCGCCGCTGACCAGCACGTCCTCGCCGAGCACCGGGAAGGCCAGCGCCGTGTGGACCGCGTTGCCGAGCGGGTCGAAGATCGCGGCCACCTCCTCGTCGACGCCGGGCCAGTGGTGCCAGACGTTGGACATCGGCAGCGAGACGTACTCGGCGAAGGCGCCGTCACGACCGACCCCCAGGCCGATCGTGTGCGCGCAGAGGTGCCGGCGGCCGGCGAGGCAGTGGCGGCACCGGCCGCAGGTCACGTGGCCCTCGCCGCTGACGAGCTCGCCCGGGTGGAAGTCGGTGACGTTCGAGCCGACCTCGACGATCTCGCCGACGAACTCGTGGCCGACCACGAGCGGCGGCGTGACGGTCTTTGCCGCCCACGGATCCCACGAGTCGATGTGCAGGTCCGTACCGCAGATGCCCGTCCTGCGGACGCGGACGAGGACGTCATTGATGCCGATCTGCGGGCGTGCGACGTTGCGCAGCTCGAGGCCCGGCCCGGCGGCCGTCTTGACGAGGGCGAGCATCGAGCCGGCGTCAGGCGTCGCGCGGGTCCTCCGTCCAGTCGACGACCGGGTTCTCCACGCTGCCGATCCCCTCGATCTCGCAGCGCACCCGATCGCCCGGCTCGAGGAAGACCGGCGGCTCGCGGAAGACGCCGACACCGGAAGGCGTGCCCGTCGCGATGACGTCGCCCGGTTCGAGCGTGATGGCGTTGGAGATGTGGGCGACCAGCTCCGGCACGGACCAGATCATGTCCCCGGTGTTGCCGTCCTGCATGAGCTGCTCCTCGCCGTCCGGGGTGATCCGCCAGCTGCAGAGCCGAAGGCCGGCGGCCGGGTCGAGTTCGTCCGCGGTCACGAAGACCGGGCCCATCGGGAGGAAGGTGTCGCTGCCCTTGGCGCGCAGCCACTGACCGTCGCCCTTCTCGCCCTCCCGAAGCGCCGCCTGGTTGCCCTGCCAGTCTCGCGCGCTCACGTCGTTGACCACGACGTAACCGGCGACGTGGGCCATCGCCTCTCCTGCTTCCACGCGCCGTGCCCGGCGGCCGATCACGACGCCGAGCTCGACCTCGAGATCGAGCGCGTGCGTGCCCTCCGGTCGGACGATCGCCTCTCCGTCCGCGACGACGGCATTGGCGAACTTGGCGAACAGCAGGGGCCGGTCCGGCGCCGCCCGACCGCCCTCCGCCGCGTGCTCGCGGTAGTTGAGCCCCACGCCGACGATCTTGCCGGGCTCGAGCCCCGCGGCGGGCCGGAGATCGGTCGGCCGTCGTCCCGCAGTCCCGCGAACGTGCTCGACGGCCCCGCGCAGGCCGTTCAGGTCGTCGTCCTCGGTCAGTGACACGAGCAGGGACCAAGGGAGCGGGATCACACGGTTGTCCTCGAGCAGCCCGGTCTCGAGAGAGCCGTCATCCCCGAGGTAGTTGAACAGCCGCACGTCAGCGGACCGCTTTAGGCGGCGAGACGGCGCCGCCCAGAAGTGTCGCTTCTGGTATCGCCACGCATACCCAAGCCGCCGGGGCGCCGAGCGCTCCCCGTAGCCGATTTCGGGTACTAACGTCCCTGCAGCCGGGTCCCCGAGTCATCAGGCGCGCAATTGCAGAAGCGCCACTTCTGGATGCCATCGAGCCGACGTTGGGCCCTGCCTGATGCTGCTGCCGACTCACGATCGACGCGAGCGTGCAGGGGATGCACCCCGGGCTGCCGTTTCGGATGCGCCGCCCCTCGTGCTCACAACCGGATTGAGTCAGCGGCATACTCGGCTCGCGCGCCGGGCTTCGAATGGCGCCGGGAGCGGCCCCGATCGGGCGCGCAGATCCCACGGCTGCCTCAGCTCGGTGACGGCGACGCGGCAGGACTGGCGCCTGGTGCGGTCGATCCGCTCGCGGCCGGCGACCCGGATG
>JACDAV010000400.1 GCA_013695255.1 Chloroflexota bacterium | reverse complement strand
ACCCGAGAGTCTCGATCCCGTCGAAGAGGCCGACGGTGTGTCCGCTATTGAACGGCGAGATCTCCTCGGTGGGCTCGTCCACGAGTACACGAGGGCGGCATGATCGAGTTTTCGTACCCGACGGGTCGAACGGCGTCGGAGTGGCCACCGTTGGGCGAGCGCCACGGCCACCCGATCTTGATCGATCGGGCTGAGACCCGAACGGCCTTCACGGACGTCGACTGATGACACCGCTCTTTGCGTTGTAGCCGAGCGTGGCCAGACGGCCATCGATGAGCTTGCCAAAAACGTCACTGGCCGCGCTGTGCTCGATGTCGTTGACGTCGGAGGCGCTGATCACCGCGTCCCAGCGCCGCTCGCGGCCCGCTGTGGAAAGACCTCGACGCATTCACGGTCCGGCTCTTCCAGAACCAGTATTCGAGCGGCGCGTCACGCGACGCGAGGTCGTTCATGACCGAACCTTGGCGACCACGTCAAGGCCTGTGGACCCAGACTGTGGACCCGGACGCCGGCGGCCGAGATGTCGGTTGGCGGAAGCCGTCGGCCAGCTCCGGTCCGGGCCGGGCGGGGCCGTGTGGCACTGGCCGGGTTCGGAGATCCGTGCGACGATTCGGGGTGCCTGCGCCCCCGGCGCGGGCGAGGGTCCGCGACGGGCCCTGAGCTGGTTCAGGACACGGAGGTGGTCGGCATGACAGGCAAGGCACACGACCGGATCGTCGTCGAGTCGCAGAGGGTGGGTCAGCCCGCTCGGGAGGGCGAGATCCGCGAGATCATCCAGGCCTCCTACGGCACACGCTATCGGGTGGCCTGGGACGACGGACACGAGAGCACGTTCCGCCCCACCGCCGGGAGCGCTCGGATCGTTCCGGCAGCAAAGGTCGCGACGACGCGGAAGTAGGCTTTCGACCCCTCGGCATGGGCGTAAACCGGACCTTCTTTGATCAGGTCGCCCATGCGTTGCCGGGCGACGACGACCTGCTGTTGGTCGGAGCCGGCGAGGTTGTCGAGCACTTCGCGGACCACGTCCGCACCGACGACGAGAACCACGGGCGCAAGCGACGGATCGAGGTCGAGAAGAGTGGTTCGGTCACCGAACGCCAGTTGCTCGGCCGGATCCGCACTTCGCCGGAGCACCCGCCAAGCGCTACCTGCTGCGCTTCGATGAGGGGCTACGCCGTGAGTACGCAACGACCCGAAGGGACCGTTCGCTCTCTGCCCTTGATGTGGTCTCAGGCGTTCCGTCCGTTGATGTGAATCACAGGACGTCCCATCTCTTGATGCGATCTCGAGATAGATCGACAGTACGGCCTCTTCGGGTCGACAGGGATTCTACCACCGAGGCCTTCCGCGGACTAGCGGCCGAGCGGCAGCCTGCTGCGATGTGACCCGCCGCATCGCACGATCCACTAATCGTTTGGCCCCGGCCTGGCAGCGGCACACTCCATGGAGAGCAGGCGCCCTGCAGGGAGTTTCCGTGAGTCAGCATCTCCCATCCTGACCCTCGATCGGGGCGCAGAGGTCAGCCGGCTGCGACTCGCCTGGGTTGAACCCGTCGAAGGGTCGCCGGATCTCCGTCGTACACCTCACCACGGTCGGCCTGCAAGATCGGGGGGCCTCAGCCCGCTGACGCCCACGGCGAGCGGCCCCAAGCGCCGTCGACCGCTCTCATCGGGGCCAGAATCCACGATCCGCCGCGTCAGGCGATCACGACGTCCAGTCGTGCATGGGCCGCTCGGAGCGCCGCCTCCACCGCCGCCGGCGTATCGCCCCTGGCGAACAGAAAGCCCAGGTAGCGATCGCCCTCGGGCAGAGGCACGACCGTGCCCCCGCGCGGGACCGTGATCTCCAGGCCGTCGATGCCCGGCACGGCGCGCGCGTCCGCCATCCCGCGCACATCGTGCAGGATGCCGGCGCGCGGGATCGGGAGCATCATCACCCCGGCCGCCGCGTCTTCGCGATCGTGGAGCGGGAGCGCCAGGCCCGCGGCGCCGCGCAGGATCAGCTCCTCGAGCGCAAGGCCGGCCCCGAACCGGAGCGTTCGGGCGCACAGCCCGCCGATCGAACGGGCGGCCACCTCGAGGACCCACGGCCCGCCGGCAGCGAGCCGGAACTCGGCGTGGACCGGGCCCTCCGTCAGGCCCAGGGCGCGGACCGCGGCACGCGTGGCCGCCTCCAGACTGTCAAGGGTCTCGGGCGCGAGCCGAGACGGCGTGACGTAGATCGTCTCCTCGAAGAACGGGCCGTCGAGCAGGTCCGGCTTGTCGAAGACGGCCAGGATCTCGAGCTGGCCGCCGCGGATCAGCCCCTCCACGGCGACCTCCGGGCCGGGGATGAAACTCTCCACGATGAGCCGCTGCGGAGCCGTACCGGGCGGACAGATGGCGGGCGAGCGGACGATCGCCGCGACCCGCTCGAAGGCGGCCTCGAAGCCCAAGGCGGCGTCGGTCCGGATGACGCCCTGGCTGCCGGACAGGTCGATCGGCTTGATGACGCACGGGAACCGGACGTGGCCGGCGGCGACGATGGCGCGAGGGTCTGCGTCCGCCTCGACCACGAGGTGGTGGGGTGTCGGCAGGCCGGCGGCTGCGAAACGGGCCCGGGCAGTGGCCTTGTCGCGGCTCGCTCGAACCGCATCGAGGTCGTTATGCGGCAGGCCCAGCGCGGCCGCGGCCGCCGCGGCGACGAGCGTGGAGCCGTCGTCGACCCCGACCACCGCATCGAGCGGCCTGTCCCGTGCGTATTCCACGATCGTCGCCGCGCCACGGGCCGGGTCGCGGAGGTCGACCCGGAGGGTTCGGCCGGCGCTCAGCGCCTCGAGCGCGTTGCGCCGCTCCGAGCCGACGACGACATCCACGGCGAGGCGCGCCGCGGCAGTCATGAAGTCGGCCGTCCGATACGTGCGGGTCGGGACGAGCAGGAGGACGCGGGTCATTGGTAGTCAGGGGCGCGGTGCTCGCAGAGCGAGCCCGGTTCCCCATTCCCCTTTCAAACCGTGCATGCGGTTTGCCCGCACACGGCTTACCGATGGTCTTGGAGACATGGTTACGCGGCTCCCGGATAACGGACGGTCCCACGCAGGCGATAGAGGCCATGGCCCTCGAACCAGTCCCGGGTCCACGCTCTGGACCGCCCAGCGTGAAGGTTCCGACCGTGGCGCTTGACCAGCAAGCCCCGCAGCCGGTCCACTACATAGC
>JACDAV010000081.1 GCA_013695255.1 Chloroflexota bacterium | reverse complement strand
GGCCCTGCTCCAGTGGGGGACGGAGGAGCAGCGGCAGCGCTGGCTCGTGCCCCAGGCGCGGGGCGAGAAGCTGGCGACCTTCGGACTGACCGAGCCGGGCGCCGGCACGGACGCCGCGCGGCTCGAGACCACGGCACGGCGCGACGGCGGCGCCTACCGGCTCAACGGCCAGAAGATCTGGATCAGCCTGGCGGACGTGGCGGACCACTTCCTGGTGTTCGCATCGGTCGACCGATCGAGGGGCTGGCGCGGCATCACGGCGTTCCTGCTGGAGCGCGGCATGCGGGGGCTCAGCACCGGGACGCTCCACGGCAAGCTCGGGATCCGGGCGGGGAACACCGGCCTGATCAACCTGGACGACGTGCCGGTGCCCGCGGAGCACCGGATCGGCGAGGAGGGCGAGGGGTTCCTTGTCGCGATGAGCGCAATCGACCAGGGGCGATACACGGTCGCCGCCGGAGCGGTCGGGCTCGCCGAGGCGTGCCTCGATTCGTCGCTCCGGTACGCGCGCGAGCGGCAGACGTTCGGGCAGGCGATCGGCCGGCACCAGCTCGTCCAGCAGATGATCGCCCGGATGGTGGCCGGGATCGACGCCGGGCGGCTCCTCGTCTGGCGGGCCGGCTGGCTCAAGAACCAGGGCCTGCGCAACACGCGCGAGACGTCGCTCGCCAAGTGGCACGCGACGGAGCATGCCGTCCAGAGCGCCCTCGACGCCATCCAGGTCCACGGCGCGAACGGCTACTCCAACGAGTTTCCGGTCGAGCGCTACCTTCGCAACGCCAAGGCGGCGGTGATCTACGAGGGCACGAGCCAGCTCCACACCGTCATCCAGGGCGAGTACGCGCTCGGCTACCGCGAGGACCGGCCGCTCCGCTGCGAGCCATGGCCGGCCGACGGCTGGCAGCGGGGGGCCGGCATGGTGGAGGGCCGGTAGGGGCAGCGGGGCCGAGCCGGGCAGCCCAGTGGGGAACGACCGTCAGGGCGACGGCGAGGCGGATCCCGGGGCCGGCGCGCCCGCGGGTTGGGCGGGCCGGAGGTCCCCGCCGGCCGCCTCTTCCGGCTCGACCCGGGCGCTCCGGCCGCGCGCGGTGACGATGAGGGCGACCGCGAACAGGATCACGCCGGCTGCCGCCACGATCCTCGGCGTCACCGGCTCGGAGGCCAGGGCCGCTCCAAGCGCGAAGGCGACCACCGGGTTGACGTAGGCGTACGTGCCGACCTTGGCCAGCGGCGCGTTGGCGAGCAGCCAGATGTACGCGGAGTAACCGACGAGCGAGCCGACGAGGACGAGGTAGAGGAGCGCGAGCAGGGACCGGTCGGAGACGGCGGCGGGGTCGAAGCGGGCGAAGTCGCCGACGAGGACTGCGATGACGACCATGACGCCGCCACCGGAGAGCATCTGGATGGCCAGCGAGCGGACCTGGTCGGTCGGCCTGACGGCGCGATGCGCGGCGAAGATCGAGCCCGCCGCCCACAGGATGGGGGAGGCGAGCAGGGCCACCAGTCCGGCCACCTCGAGCCGGCCCGTCCTCTCCCACGGACCGGCCAGGATCGCCACGCCGACGAGACCGATGACGATGCCGAGCGCCACGGGCCGCGAGACCCGCTCGCCGACGAAGATCCGGCCGAGGACCACGAGCCAGGCGGGCAGCAGCGCGATCAGGAGCGCCGCGATGCCCGATGGGATCGTCTGCTCGCCCCAGGCGACGAGACCCTGCGCGCCGCCCAGCAGCACCGCGCCGACGATGGCGGCGTCCCGGACCTCACGCACCGACGGTCGCGACCGCGGGTTGCGGATGAAGGACCAGAGCAGCAGCCCGGAGCCGGCGAGGGCGAACCGGATGGCGCCCATCACGTAGGGCGGGACGGTCTCGATCGCGAACAGGATCCCGAGGTAGGTCGAGCCCCACACGACGTACAGGGTCAGCAGGGCGGCCCACACGGCTGCCGCGCTCGCGGGAGCCTTTGGATTAGTGGAATGGTCCAAGGTGGATCAGTGTAGCCGAGGACGCCGCGAGGCGCCGCAGGATCTCTCGGGGCGTCGCAGATCAGGCGGCGCGGGCGGCCGAATCCGGCCGGCACCGCCGGCAGGCGCGGTAGCCTGCCGCCTCGGACGCGCGCGCCGACGAAAACGCCACGCGGTGCGAAGCGGTGATCCGCCGGGCCTGATGGCAGCTCGGCAGGCAGTAGATCCGGGTGGTGTCGGAGCCGAGGTACCGGATCCGCGCCCGCGCCAGCGACTCGAGCTCGCCCGGGTCGAGACCCTCGCTGGCGAGGATGTCCCGCTTGACGCCCGGTCCACCGAGCGAGTAGTTGCCCAGCAGCCCATCGCTCCGGACGACGCGGTGGCACGGAACGACCAGCGGCACGGGGTTGTGGGCCAGCGCCGTGCCGACGGCCCGGACCGCCCTGGGCCGCCCGATCTCGGCGGCGATCCAGCCATATGGGCGAACCTCGCCGTGCGGGATCTCCAGCGCCTTGAGCCAGACGGCGCGCTCGAACTCGCTCCGGCCGCGAAGGTCCAGCGGCAGGTTTGCCCGGCGGTCGCCGGCGAGACGCTGCCCGATGGCTCGAGCGAGGGCCTCCGGCAGCGCGACCGCTCGGCGGAGCGGCCGGCCGATCATCCGCCGGAACCGCTGCTCGAATGCCGCATCGTCCTCCGCCCGGTCGACGGTCGAGATGCCGAGCCCGTTCCAGGCCACGTAGACGTCGCCGACCGGCGTGACCATGGTGGCGTACTCGTCGGCCAGTCCGACCGACGTGAGCGTCGCAGGCGCGAGCGTGGCCGGAGCCGGGACCGCAAGGGCGGCGAGCGCCGCCTCCACTTCGGTCAGGTCGATGGCAGGTCGGGCAGTCATGCGGTCATCACCTCGAGATCGGGCAGGGAGCTGGACTCGGCCGCGGCGCGGAGCTGGGCGAGGCCGCGGTGGACCTGCGCCTTGAGCGTTCCCTCGGGCCGGCCGAGGGCGGTCGCCATCTCGGCATAGGACAACCCGTCGACGTGGCGGAGCACGACGGGGACGCGGAGCCGAGGGGGGAGCGTGGCCAGCAGCGCCGCCCAGTCGTGGGCGCTCTCGCGCCGAAGCGCGGCCGCGTGGGGGCTTCCGGAAGTGTCGGGCGCGGCGAGGCGGGCGGTCAGGGGCGTGGCGTCGAGGGCCGATGGGACATCGAGGCGGACCGTGGCGAGCTTTCGGCGGCGGCCGCGGTTGCGGCTCAGGTTGACCACGATCGCCGCCAGCCACGGGCGCAGTGCCAGCGACCGGATCCGAACGGCGTCGTACGTGGCCAGGGCGCGGTACGCGCGCACGAGCGCGTCCTGCGCCACCTCCTCCGCGTCGCGCGGGTCACCGAGCAGCCGCAGTGCGATCGAGAACAACCGATCCTGGTGAGCGATGACCAGTCGCTCGTATGCGCCGTCGAGGTCGGCGGCGAGCTCGGTCGGCAGGGCGTCGTCCATGCTCTCTCTAACAGCCCGCGGCGGCGACCGGTTGCACCCGGCCACGGTGCCCGTTCCGGAGCCGTCCGGCAAGGGCGAGCGCTGCGCTTATGGAGCCTGCGACAATCCGCTGACGATGCGCCTCAATGATCGGTTCGAGGAGCTGGCAGGCAGCCTTGGCGGCTTCTATCGAGCCTGGCTGATCTATCTCGGCCTCGAGCTCGGCCTGTTCACGAGATTGCGCGGAGCGGGGCCCGCCGGCCTGACGCCGGCCGAGCTCGGCGCCATGACCGGGACGCAGCCGCACGCCGTGGAGGTGTGGGCATGGGCGGCCGACGCGCACGACCTGGCGACGTTCGAGGACGGCCGGCTGCGGGTGGACGACGGGATCGCGGCGGTCCTGCTCGAGCCAACCGCGCCCGAGTTCCTGGGCGGCCAGTTCACCCATGCGGTCGTTGCCAGCCTCGACTGGGACCGGATGGTCGACTTCTTCCGGACTGGTGAGCCGGTTCGCCAGCGCCCGGATCGGTACCGGGTCGCCATCGAGCGGCTGACCGTGCAGGACGTGGCCGTGTTCTTCCAGGAGGCGCTGGCCGCCCTGCCACAGCTGGTGGCGGAGCTTGCGGATGGTGGCCGGGTGCTGGACGTCCACTGCGGCGGCGGCCGCTGGCTGATCGCGATGGCCCAGCGCTTCTCCGAGCTGCGGCTGGTCGGGGTCGAGTTCGAGCCGGACTCGGTGGAGCGCGCACGACGGAACGTGGCGGCCGCCGACCTGGCCGACCGGATCACGATCGAGCAGGGCGACGTCGAGGCACCCGGGCACGAGGGCGAGTTCGACCTGGCCTACTTCCAATACGCGCTGCACGCGCTGCCCGATCCGCCCCGCGCGCTGGCAGCCGCCTGGGCGGCGCTGCACCCGGGCGGCCGCCTGCTGGTGCTCGACTGGCCGCTTCCCTCGACCGTCGAGGAGTTTCGGACACGGCACGGCGAGCTGATCGCGGGCGTTCAGCTGGACGAGGTGTTCCAGGGCACACAGCTCGGCACCCGGGAGGCGTTCCTCGCCTGGTTCGAGACGGCCGGGCTGCCGGCCCCGGAGACGATCGGGCTGCCGTCCGGCGCGGCGCTCTTCGCCGCGACCCGACCGGGCTGAGGGCCGGACCGCGGGAGGGTCCGGCCAGCGCGTGTGGTCCCTGCGCTACTCGGTGACCTCGACCGTGCCCTTCATGTTCGGGTGGATCTCGCAGTGATACGCGTACGTGCCTGCTGCCCCGAACGTCAGGGCGCCTGTCGCGCCCTGCGCAAGGCTCTCGGTCCCGCAGTCGCCCTCGTCGAGCGTCGCGGTATGGGGCGCGGCATCCTCGTTGGTCCAGCCCACGGTGTCCCCGACCTTGGCCTGGAGCGGCTCCGGGTCGAAGGCGAAGTCGGCGATCGTGGCGTCGACCGTCGCGTCGTCCGTCGACGGCGCGCAGGCTGCCGAAGCCGAGCCGGCGGCGGACGGCGACGAGTCCGGCGACGCAGATGCGGCCGGTGAGGCGGCCGAAGCGGCCGCCGAGGGCGACGCCGCCTGTGACGCGGCGCTGGACGGTCGGGCGGAGGCGCCTGGCGAGCATGCGGCCAGGGCGAAGATGGCGATCAGCGCGGTGGCCGCAAGGATGATCCGGGGCATGGCTCCTCCTGGGTGATTCCTGATGGCGCACGGCAGCATCCCGGCCGGACGAGGGTTCAGACAGTCCTACGTTCCGGATGGCCGCCCGGTTCTCTTCGCGCGCGGGCACGGCGTCAGCGTCGCTATCGTTGGCCGATGCCGTTGCCCGGCAACCTGGACCGTGACGCGCTCGTGTTCCTGGAACGGCACGAGGCACGGGCCCATGCGCTGCCCGGCCGCCAGATTCGCGAGCTGGGTGACGCGTTCCTGCTGCTCGACCCACTCGACCGCGAGCCGTTCTGGAACCGGGTCGGGGCGGTCCGCTGGCCGGACGACCGCCGCGCCTTCGATCGCCGGCTTACCGAGACCATCGCGCTCTTCGCGACGCTCGATCGGATCCCGCACCTGTGGCCCCGGCCGGCGCTCAACGAGCCGGTCGACCTCGTCGGTCGCCTCGCCGCCGAGGGGTGGCAGGACGTGGGCGCCGGCTACCTCATGCTGCTCGCCGACCCCGGCCGGCTGGAGGCATCGCTCGCCGCGCGGCGCGACGCGGCCGTCACTGTGGAGCGCCTCCACGGACTGACCGGACGGAGGGACCGGCAGTCGGCTTCGGACGCTTCGCGGGTGCTCGCCGAGGCGTTCGACGTCGCCGCGGGCCGGCAGGCATCGCTGGAGCTGGAGATCCTGTCCGTGGCGGAGCACGACGAGATGCATCTCTGCCTGGTGCGCGTCGCTGGAGAGCCGGCGGCCGTCGCGAGGCGAACCACGTTCGACGGTGCCAGCTTCCTGTCGTCGATCGGAACTCGACCGTCGTTCCGGGGCCGCGGTCTGGGTCGTCTCGCGACGGCGGTCGTCGCCGGGGACGCGATGGCCGAGGGCAGCCGGTGGACGTACCTCGGCGTCCACGCCGACAACGAGCCAGCACTGCGGCTCTACCGCGATGTGGGCTTCGAGCCGATCGGCGATCCTGCGCCGGACCTGCTGCTTCGGTGACGGGCGGCCACCGGGACGCCGTCGCATCGCTGCTCGCGGAGGCCGGTCTGTCCGGCATCGGGCCATCGGCGGACGACGCGTTCGCGAAACGGCTGGCCGATGTGATCGCCGTGGTTCGACCCCGTTCGCTCGCGATCGGGTGGGCGACGGTCGATCTCGAGCGGGCAGAGGAGGAGCTGGTCGAGCGCCTGGCGCTCCAGGGCACCGCCAGGGACCGACCCGTCCCGCCGGATGAGCTGCTCGGCGCGAGCTGCCGGCTGCTGACGAGTGGCCGCGGGGGCGAGGTCCTGCTCCTCGAACCATCCACCGAGGGCCGACTGGCGGCGGCACTCGCCCGCTTCGGCGAGGGCGTGCTCGCCATCTACCTGCGCGTCGCGGCGACCGCCCTGCCCGCCGCGCATCGCGCCGGACTGAGCCTCACGGCCGAGGGTGCGGGCCCGGTCGGTCGGCAGCGTCTGGTGCTCGGCGGGCCGCGCTGGGGCCCGCACGTCCTCCTCGTCGCCCCGGCCGAGGGGCCGCCACCCGGTACCATCATCGGGTGACCGAGCCGGGAAGCGTCCAGCTCCGCCCAGCCACCGCCCGCGATGCCGAGCGCATCGCCGCCCTGTTCACGGACGAGGGCTATCCGGCCGGGCCGAGCGACATCCTCGCCCGCCTGGAACGGTTCAGCTCGCCGTTCTCCCGGGTGGTCGTCGCCGACGCGAGCGGCGACGTGGTCGGCTTCATGGCCTTTCATGCCCTGCCTCGGTTCGAGCACGACGACCGGATCGTCCGGATCCTCGCCCTCGTCGTCGATCCCGGCGTTCGCGAGCGGGGCGTGGGCCATCAGCTGATGGAGGAGGCGGAGCGGGCCGCGCGCGAGGTGGGGGCGGCCTTCATCGAGGTGACGGCTGGTCATCACCGCCCGGAGGCCAGGCACCTCTACGAGGCGCTCGGCTACGACGGCACCGTCACGAGCTATCTGCGCAAGCGGGTCTGACCGGGCTCGGCGCAGGACGATGACAGGCCGGCCAGCTTCCGTCACGATCGACGCATGACCACCGCATCCGTCGCCGCCGAACCGGTCATCCGGGTCTCCGACCTGCGCAAGGCCTATGGCGCGACGCGCGCCGTCGACGGGGTGAGCTTCGAGGTCCGTCGCGGTGAGGGGTTCGGGCTGCTCGGGCCGAACGGGGCCGGCAAGACGACGACCGTGGAGATCCTCGAGGGGTTGCGGCGCCAGGACTCGGGCGAGGCGACCGTCCTCGGCATCGACGTCGCCCGCCATCCGGACGCGCTCAAGGCTCGGATCGGGGTCGCGCTCCAGACGGCGGCGCTTTACCCGAAGTTGACGGTGACCGAGGTGATCGATCTCTTCCGCAGCTTCTACGGGCGCGGCCGGGCGACGGGCGAGCTGATCGGCCTTCTCGACCTCGGCGAGAAGAGCGCCACCCAGACGCGCCAGCTGTCCGGCGGCCAGCGCCAGCGGCTGGCGGTGGCGCTCTCGCTGGTCAACGACCCGGAGCTGATCTTCCTCGACGAGCCGACGACCGGGATGGACCCGGCAGCCCGGCGATCGCTGTGGGACCTCGTGCTCGCCCTCAAGGCCGAGGGCCGGACGATCGTGCTGACGACCCACTACATGGAGGAGGCGGAGGTCCTCTGCGACCGGCTGGCGATCATGGACCACGGCCGCATCCTCGAGTCGGGAACGGTCACCCAGCTCATCGACAGCCGGTTCCACGAGCGCGCGGTGCGCTTCGAGCGGATCGCGGAGCTCGACGAGAAGCGGATGGCGGCCTTTCCCGGCGTCACCTCGGTCAGGGGCGAGGACCGCCGGGTCCTGCTCTACACACGGGACGTGCCGGCCACGATCGGGGCGGTCCTGACGGCGGCGGAGGCGCTCGGCGAGGAGCCACAGGACCTGGCCGTCCGGCGCGCGACGCTCGAGGACGTCTTCCTCGATCTCACCGGCCGCGCGCTGCGCGACTAGCCGTCGGAGCGACCGGTGCACGCCCTGATCCAGCTGACCGTGGCCAACGTCCGCAGCTTCGTCCGCGACCGGCCGACCGTCTTCTGGACGCTGGCTTTCCCGCTCATCTTCGTCGTCCTGTTCGGGTCGATCTTCTCGGGCGGCGGCGCGGGGGAACGGACGATCGGCTGGGTCGACGGCGACGCGTCGAGCCAGTCGGCCCAGCTCCGCGGGGCCTTCGCCCGCGAATCGAACGTCGAGCTGGTCGACGCGACGGAGGTGGACGCGTTGGCCAGGATGCGGGCCGGCGACCTCGACGCCGTGATCGTCGTCCCGGCTGGGTACGGCGCCCAGGTCGCGGCCACGGCCGGGCCGAGGACCGCGCCTGCCTCGCTCGTGGTCTATACGGACGCCAGCCAGTCGGCCGCGTCGGGGGCGACCTTCCAGATCGTCGGTTCGGTCCTCGGGCGGGTCAACCTCGAGATCGCCGGTCGCGGGCCGGCGGTCGTCCCGGAGCCGCGCACGATCCAGACCCGGGATCTCAACTTCATCAGCTACATCGTGCCGAGCATCCTCGGCATGGCCCTCATGCAGCTCGGCGTCTTCAGCGCCGTTCCGCTCGTCGCCGACCGCGAGAAGCAGATCCTCAAGCGGCTCAACGCGACGCCGCTGCGGCGCTGGCAGCTGGTCGGCAGCAACGTGCTCATGCGCCTCCTCATCGCGATCGCCCAGGCGGTGATCATCATCGGCGTGGGCTCCGCGCTGTTCGGGGTGGAGCTGGCCGGCAACTTCGCACTGCTCGGCGCGCTGGTGGTCCTGGGCGCGCTGTCATTCATCGCCCTCGGCTACGTCATCGCCTCGTTCGCCACGACCGAGGAGTCCGCCAACGGGATGACCAGCGTGGTGCAATTTCCCCTGATGTTCCTGTCCGGCACGTTCTTCCCGATCGACGGGATGCCCGACTTCCTGCAGACGATCGCGCGGGTTCTGCCCCTGACCTACCTGTCCGACGCGCTCCGCCAGGTGATGGTCGACGGCACCCCGTTCGCCCCGCTGTGGGTCTGCTTCGCGGTCCTGGCGGGATTCCTGGTCGTCTGCTTCGGGATCGCGGCGCGCTTCTTCCGCTGGCAGTAGCGTGCGGCCGGCCGCTATCCGTCTGCGGTGGCCGGTGCGGCGAACGGGCTGAACGGCTCGTCCGGCACGGGCGCCTCGGCGTCCGGCAGCCCCTGGTGCGCGGCCGCCCCCCGACCGGCCAGCCCGGCAAGCGACCGAAACCCGCCTGGCTCGGCCGCGACCGCGCTGATTGGCCCGTCGACGTCCGGGATGCGCGTGGCCGGAACCGCCGCCGCGATGTCGCCGGCCGTGCCCGGCTCGAGCGGGCCGCCGAGCGCCTCGGCCAGGAACCGGGCGACGGTTCGGCGGTAGAGGGGGAACTCGTACAGCCAGCTATGGCCGCCGCCCGGGATGACCAGCGACTCGACGGCGGCCGTGTCCCCGCGCGTCTGCCGGGCGGTGCGGGCGGCCCGTTCGAGGCGGTCCCGGTGGCCGATCGGCACCACCTGGTCCGCGTCGCCGTGCGCGAGGAGCACCGGCCCCCGGTAACGGGCGATCGCTCGCGACGCGTCGATCTCCTCGACGGCGTGACCGCGCGGCCGCAGGAACACGCGGGTCGTGAACCAGGCCAGCGGATAGGCGATGAGATCGGGCAGCGGCAGGCGGGCCAGGCGGAAGGTCTGCCGGGTGAGCCGGTACGGGTCGGCCGGTGCAGCCGTCGCGACCAGGGCCGCCACGCGGGGATCCGCGGCTGCGGCAAGGATCGCGCCGATGCCGCCCATCGAGTGGCCGGAGATCGCCCCGACCGTCACCTCCGGCCGCTTGAGCAGCGCGTCGAAGGCCGCCGCGGCGTCGAGCCCGAACTCGCCCGCGGAGACCGGGAGCTCTTCGGGCAGGTTCGCACCCTGGCCGCGGACGTCGATCGTCAGGCAGTGGAAGCCGGCGGCATGGAGCACGCTCGCCAGCGGAATCGTGCGATCGCGTGCGGAATCCCAGCCGTGGACCAGGACCACGCCCGGCCCGGGAAGGCCACCGCGGGCCGGGATGAACCAGCCTGGAAGCTGCGTTCCAGGCGATGGAACGGTGATGTCCTCGAAGGGCAGCCCGAAGTCCGCCGGGGTGAGGTGGGGGGCGCCGTTCCGCGGGAAGCCGGCGCGGATGCGATAGACGAGCGCGAAGCGCCAGGCCATGGCGAGCGGGGCGGCGGCAAGCGCGGCAGCAAGGCCGGCGCGGCGGACGGACGACATGGCGCGAACGGTACCGGGGCCGGCCGTTGCGTGCGGCTGCTGCCCCGCCCCGCGCGAGTCGTGCCGATCGCGGATCCGCCGATCGTGTGATCCGCCGGTCGTGTGATCCGCCGAGCGCGTGAACCGCCTCGCTACACTGCTGCCGTGCCGAAACGGGATCCCCACGACGTCCTCGGCGTTCGGCCGGGCGCCAGCGCCCCTGCGATCAAGGCCGCCTGGCGCCGCCTTGCCCGCGAGCACCATCCGGACCTGACCGGTGACGATCCGGCGGCCTCGCGCGTCGCCACGCGCCAGATGGCCGAGATCAACGACGCGTACGAGTCGCTGCGACGCGAAGGCGTGCGGATCCGAGCCGCCGAGGGCGAGGCACGCGACGAGGCACCCGGCCCCGGGTCCGCGGAGCGTCCGTCAGGGGGCCGGGCAGGTGGCCCGCCGCGGCCGCGGCCCAGCCGACCGGTGACGGGCCGGGTCGATACGACGGAGACCTTCCGCGCCCGAAACGCCACCACCCGCGCAGCGGCCGAGCGCCGACAGGCAG